>CBCOYO010000028.1:15821-27973 GCA_965114465.1 uncultured Lachnospiraceae bacterium | reverse complement strand
TCTAAAGCGTGTCGTCTTATTGTCATACTCCGGCAAGAGTTTATCAGACATCCGTTTGGTAAACTCTTGTTCCTTTTGTATCTCTGAATATCGCAATTTCCTATAAAGTAAAAAAGCGAAAGCTTTTCGCATTTTGGCGCATAATCTCCACTACTCTGGCGTGGGTGTGAAAAGTAACATTTCATACCATCACAGTTCTGCCATACAAAACCCCTATTACCAATCTCCTATTATCAAAGAGATTAATACAAAAATATGTTTCTTTTACTCAATTCCCATTTGCTTTACAATCTCTTGCAATGCTTTCCAATCTTCGACGGTAGATGCTAAATCGCGGATTCCCACTTCCGTTATGCGATAATATTTTCTTTGCGGCCCGTTTGACTTTTCTCCGAAGTAGGTTTCCGCTTTCCCTTCTTTTTTTAAGCGCCGTAAAATAGCATAAAATGTACTGTCATTCACATCTGTAAATACTTTTCTCATTTCCTGCATCAGCGTATACCCATAATAATCATTCTGAGAAAGCTTTTTTAGTAAACACATTTCTAATATTCCTTTTTTTATCTGGGCATCCATATTGTTCATCCTTATATGTATTTGCTTCTAAATCACTGTTTTTATCATACTATTCTATTGTTTATTCGTCAATAGATTGTTATGAAAAAGCATAAGTCCTAACGGTTTTCCAAGTAAAGATTCGTGATTTTAGAGAAAACATTACCGCTTTACAGCGTGTAAATGGCACAGCTACACGGCAAATCTTTTTGCTGTGTAGTATAATACCAAAATCAGATATCCTATTATATTAGCACAAAATATGCTAGACAATTTATTTAAAAATGCTATAATAAAATAAATCTTAAGATTTTGCGCACGAATCTTTCGTGCAATTGTGACAAATTATGTCCATTTGTTGGCACAATTGTCCAATGGGAGCTAATTATGAAAGATAAACCAATCTATTACAGCGTAGGGCCGCTCCTCTACTACCCTGCAAACAATAATAACATTACAGATTCACTGATAAACAACCAACTGGGAAATGGATTTTCTTTAGCACTATGCTTAGAAGATACCATAAATGACAATTGTGTTGCCGAAGCAGAACAGTTATTAATCCAAAATTTGCAGACACTTTCCCAAGCAATGGAAAAATGTGCATTTTTTCTGCCTAAAATTTTTATCCGCGTACGCAGTGCAAAACAAATGCTTGATATTGCAAGGCGCTTAGAATCCGCGCGCAAATGCGTAACCGGTTTTATCGCACCAAAATTTAATTTAGAAAACTGCGATTCTTATATCAATACTATCCAACAAATCAGTGAAAAATGGCAGCGCGAAACCTACATAATGCCGATTTTGGAAGATGTTTCAATTGTGCATCTTATTAACAGAGCTTCCATCTTATATGCATTGTTTGAAAGGCTTCAAACAATCGAAGAACTTGTGTTAAATATCCGTGTTGGCGGCAACGATCTTTGTAATATTTTCGGATTTCGCAGGCACATTGATGAGTCCATTCATAATATTTCGCCGATAGCAAATATATTTTCTGATATCATTACTATTTTTGCTCCAAGGTATATTATTTCTGGCCCTGTCTGGGAATATTACAATGGTGCAGGCTGGGAATCGGGACTGAAAAAAGAATTGTCAGATGACCGTATCTGTGGGTTTATTGGCAAAACCGTGATCCACCCCAAACAAATTGCTCTGGTTAACGAAGCATACAAGATTCCACGCAAGGATTTCGATGACGCAAATGCTATTTTAGGCTGGGACTGCAATGCACCACGCCTTGTCTGTGGCAATCCAACCAAAGAACGCATGAATGAGTACAAAACACATTTTACATGGGCAATACGCACCATTTTTCAATCCCAAACATATGGCATAAAAGATTAATACTATCGTTTTATAAATGCTGCTGTCGATATTCTTTGGGCGTAACACCATACTTTTCTTTAAATAGAGCATAAAAATGCGTGCGGTTTGTAAATTTCATTCTAGCTGCTATCGCACTGACGGGTTCTTTTGTGTCTGTCAGATACTGCGCAACCTTTTTTAAGCAAAATGTCATACCATAATCATATAGGCACATATCTGTAAACTTATTTACGATCCGATTTAAGTAATCGCCACTGTAATGCAAAAACTGTTCCAATTCGGTGCGTGTCATACGACCGTCACTTTCCTCAAAAAGACGGGTAATTCGTGAGAAAAGCAAAAAATCGCTGTTAGTATCAAGCTGTATATTGGTGCAATGATAATACTGCGGTGACGACAAATAAGATAAAAACGAACATAACAGCCCACGAATCTGATAGGATGCGCCGAACTTTGGATAAAGCAGCGTCTGCATTATGGATTCTGTTATAGAATGCATATGCTTTGCATGAAGGTGGTTTTGATACGCCGGAATAAAATCAAGATAGGCACGTTTTCCGGGATTTTTTAAATCTTCTGTAATAAACCGATAGAGCATACTTTCCACAATTTCTTTTTCATCGTTAAAAAATGCGCTCTGTATCGAAGCAAACAACTCTGTAACAAAATCGGGAGCTAATCCGATATATATAACTCTGCATTGAGACTGGTAACGCTCCATATGGCGCAGATTTGGATTGATTAGACAGCAAGAACCCGCTGTATAAAGATAATCCTTTCCCTCGATTTTCTGTATAATATTTCCCTCAAGCACAACAACAAATTCAAAAAAGTCATGGAAATGCGGCGCATTTTTTGTATATGAGTAATTTTTCTGCACAAGGGTTTCCTGATATAAAACTGATTTATCAAAAGACAGCGTTACCGTATTTACATAGTCCTCCAGTGCGCTGCCACTGCAATATTCCAGCGTAAGCTCAAACGGAACACTCATATGATAAAAACGGCTGAATGCACTCTCCCCGTTCTGCACTTGAATAGAGGAAGCACTGCTCCCCAAAGCTGCCTGCATATCCAATGAAGGTTTTTTTTCCATATATTCTCCCAGATATACTAATTATACTGACAACCATTAAGATTTTACCAACGAAATATCCATTCCCGAATATGATACAAATAGAACCTCTCAAATCGTTTTGCGATATTGCGATACTATTTCTCAGGGCTTACAATATATATTGCACACTCGTTAAATTCACAGTATGCCCCGATTGCAGACCACCAGCCATGTATCTTGTGGGTTGTATTGCTGTAAATTCAGGTGGACTGTCGTATAATTTATATTTGTAATTACAATTTTATCTTGCCAAATCGTAATGTGTCGTTACCATTTACACAGAATTTAGTAACCTTTTATTGACAATATATACTACTTAACAGTTAAAATTTCCGAGTAACCAGACTACATAACGCCATATACGTTTAACCAGTGCAGAACGGTAAATTCTGGTGTTATGTAGTATACATTTTCAACACAGGGAGGTCTTTTATTATGAAACAAAATCACAAAAAATTTCTAGCCTTATGTTTAAGCGCAAGCCTTTGTTCTGCTGCCTTATCCGGCTGCGGTGAGAAAAATACCGCAAACAGCACCAATTCGCAGGCAGTCAGCCAAACAACAAACAATGCACAGTCAGCCGATGAATCACAAAGCACCAATGAAACATTAACCGAAAACAATACCCAAACACCAACCGACACACAGCAACAAACAGAATCCCAAACAAGCGCCAACACGCCAGTACAGAATACTTCCAACGCAGGCGCAACAGCATTTGTGCTTCCTGAAAGCGCCGAGGAATCCGATATCTATATTGAACCAATTGCAAATATCCCCGACAATTTTATCCGCGGCATGGATGCTTCTTCTGTCTTAGTTGAAGAAAACAGCGGCGTTACATATTATAATTACGATGGCGAGGAGCAGGATGTCTTTATGACCTTGGCACAGTCTGGTGTCAATTATATCCGTATTCGTGTCTGGAACGATCCCTATGACGAAGACGGTAATGGATACGGCGGTGGCAACAACGACCTCGCAACGGCAATCGAGCTTGGTAAACGCGCAACAAAATATGGTATGAAGGTCTGCATTGATTTCCATTACTCCGACTTCTGGGCTGACCCCAAAAGACAGCATGCACCAAAAGCGTGGGAAGGCATGAGCCTAAATGAAAAAAGCGACGCACTCTACCAATTCACCAAGGAAAGTCTGACCCAACTGCTTGACGCTGGCGTCGATGTCGGTATGGTACAAATCGGCAATGAAATCAACAACGGTATGTCCGGCGAAACCCTTCCGCCCTCAGTTATGCAATTATTGCAGTCTGGAAGCCGTGCTGTCCGTGAAATATCCGAAAGTTCCGGAAAAGATATTCTAATTGCAGTGCATTATACCAATATCGAAGAACCTGACAAAATAGATCGTCTTGCATTAAATCTGCTAAGTTACAACATTGATTATGATATTTTCGGATTATCCTACTATCCATTCTGGGACGGCACAAACGAAAATATGCAGGCAGTTGCCCAAAATATTCAAGACAAATATGGCAAAATGGTAATGATTGCCGAAACTTCCTATTGCTATACTTCCGAAGACGGTGATGGTAACGGCAACAGCTTTGTCGGTACGGATGACTTAGTGGATGGTTATGCTGCCACTGTACAAAGCCAAGCCTCCATGATTCGTGATATCTGCGCTGCGGCAAATGATGTCGGCGTAATCGGCGTATTCTATTGGGAGGGCACATGGATACCTGTCGGCGAACCCACTGCGGACAATTCCCCGATATGGGAAAAATATGGAAGCGGCTGGGCAAGCAGCTACGCGGCAGATTATGACCCTGACGACGCTGGATTATATTACGGCGGCTGCTCATGGGATAATCAGGCAATGTTTGACTTTCACGGCGCACCACTTGCTTCCTTAAATGTATTCAAATATCTAAAATACGGCACTACTGCGCCCTTAACCGTTGACTATATTCCTGACGTTTCTGTTTCCTGTGATGTGGGCAGCGAACTCAAACTGCCCCAAAATGTAGATATTATCTACAATGACCGCTCTGCCAATAAGCAACTTCCTGTCACTTGGGACGAAACACAGCTTGCTGCCATTGACACAAACGAAGGTGGAACTTATGAAGTGTCTGGTACACTTGAGGACGGTACTGCTGTTGCCTGCCATATTGAAGTAAAAATGATAAATCATGTACAAAATCCAAGCTTTGAGGATACTGATACATCCATGTGGAAGGTTAACTATACCGGCGACACCAACCCCACCGACTTTCAAGTAAAAGCAGACGATGCGCACAGCGGCGAAACAGCGTTCCATTTCTGGTCAGCAGAATCCGATATGGATTTCTCAATAGAACAAGAATTTACAGACTTAGAGCCGGGCACTTATCAGCTTTTCGCCTATGCACAAGGCGGCGATATGGCGGCTGACACCTCCTCAATGGAATTATATGCAGTGACTGGCGGCAATGAACAAAGTACCCCCTTCCAAGTTACAACTTACGCTGATTGGAAGAATCCAACTATTCCCGAAATTAAAGTGACAGACGGCTCACTGACAATCGGTGTCCGCATAAAATGCAACGCCAAAAGCTGGGGAACTGTGGACGACTTTACACTAAATAGAATTTCCGATTAAAAGATGAGGGCAGTCCTAATTTTGGCTGCCCTCATTTTTTTATGCACAGACAAAAAACCTCCTTTAATTTAATTATTGCAGAATATTTTTCACCTTCTCCTCATATTCCTCTTTGGTGATAATATCCATCTCATATTGCATCTGAATCTTCTTTAATGTTTCAAAGTTTTCAAGTTTCTTCCTTGCCTGCGCTAATTTATCGTCATATTCCTCCTCGGAAATAACATCTAAATCCCTTGCTTTATCTAATTTTTTCTTTTCACTCTCAAACTGATCCTGCGCCCTTTTGCGGTCTTTCTCAAGGTTATTCTGACGAATTTGCTGCTCTTTCATATCAATCTGCTCAACGATTTCCTTTACCTTATCCAAATCTGGCTGCATTTCATCGAGCACATCTGTCACATCAAAAGCCTCCACTTGAAAAGAATCAGAAATATAAGCAATATATCGCTTGCCAATCTCCGCATAACGGCTCTCTAACTTTTTCTCAATTGCCGTTTTCTGAATCCTTAAATTTGCAAGCTCTGTCTGCTCCCTTGTTGCATTTCCAATGGAACTCCCAACGCTGGCGGCAGTATTGACTACGCTGCTGCCAACCTCTTTTACTGCTTTCGTTGCTTTATCAAAAATATCCATATTTTGCTCCTCCTAGTATCAATTACGGTTTCTTAGTTATAATCCTATTCTACCATTAATTTCAAAACTTACCAGAAAACTATCTATAAATTGTGTGAAAAAAAGATAAACTAAACGCAAAATTTATAGTTTAAACACTTTTGTTTATTCCTGAAACTTAACCAAACAATCTTTCCCACAAAAAGCAATTCCATATCTGCCAACATATTCATAACCATCATCCAGCAATTCCGCGGCATACTGCCTATCTTCAATCTGCTTCAATGCTTCTGCTGCTTTTTTCTCCAACTCTCTTGGCTTTTTTGCCACTTTAAACTCCACAACAAATGCCTGTTTTCTGCGCGAAACTGGTTTAATAAATAAGTCACTTCTTCCTTTTCCAGCTTCGCGATTGGACTTTGTACGGTAGCCTTTCATAGGCGAGAGCAATCCAGCAACAAGACCATGATAATAGCTTTCGTTTTCATCCATAGAGCTAATGGTTTCAAGCATAATCTCGCTTAATTCTTTTTCAAATGTTTCGCATTTTTTATTTACAAATGCGGTATACAGATTTGTCAAATCTTTTTCCTGCATTTTTTCCTGAAACCACGTCATTACTTTTTCACGGAAAATATAACGCACCTCACGGTTGGGAAGGCACATCGTAAGCCAGCGGATATCATTGTTATCGATCCGTTCCTCTACTTTACGGAAATATCCTGTAAAAAACATAAAGTTCCAAATATTATCCATTGTACTATATATTTCATCATACGTAATATCCTCATAAATCGGCTTTTCAATGGTTCCGCCGTCAATTAAATGCTCAATCTCTCCCTTTATGCTATCATCTGCCCGCTCTATCAGCTTGCGCACAATACTGTTGGAAGAAGTGTTCGCCCAATATGACCTTGGAAAACAATTCGGATTTTCCTGAAGATCGTCCATAAACTGTATTACACTCCAAGGATTATAAACATTTGCATTGCCAAAAATATAACCATTATACCAGTCCCTAAATATATTATATTTATCAAAAAGTTGAAAATCTTCGCATATTTTCTGCACTTCGTTCTCTGTAAAGCCAAAATATTCGTCGTATTTCTCATCTAAGATCGAAATAATCTTTAAATTATTCAATCCAGTAAAAATACTTTCCTTGCTAACCCGCAGACATCCAGTAACAATTGCAAATTCCAAACTGTTGTTTGTCTTTAATGCCGCCTCAAAAAAGGAGCACACAAAATCTGCCATTTGCTGATAAAAACCACGCAAGTAAGCATTTTCAAGCGGCACATCATACTCGTCAATTAAAATAATTGTCTTTTTGCCGTAATAGGCTTCCAGACACTGTGATAAAAATTGGAGTGATGCACAATAATCATCCATAAGCGCTTCTTCATTCATAATGCAGTGATATTTATTTTTATCCACCTCCGACAGGGTATCCAGCACGTAACAGTGCCGCCGATACTCCATTGCTATCTGCCATGAAATCTGTGTAAATGCGCTCTCAAATGTCGGACGTTTTCCCGCCTTTAATGTCATATTGATAACCGGATACTGCCCCATATGTGACACGTATTTTTCTCCTGCCTGCATAATATTCAGCCCTTTAAAAAGATGTGTATTATCTATTTTTGCACCGTCTTTGTTCCGCATATCCTCAAAAAAGTATTGAAGCATACTGATATTTAATGTTTTGCCAAAGCGCCGCGGTCTTGTGAAAAGATTTACAGCTCCCTTAAAATCCAGTAAATCTCGTATCAAATTTGTCTTGTCAATAAAATAATAGCCCCGTGTCACCAATTTTTCAAAATCATCAATACCGACTGGTAATGGTACTCGCGTTTTATTATATACCATCTTCCTACTCCTTACTATTTATGGCAATCTTCCTTTGCGTGCCCATATCATAAATGCTGGGCTGTCACATCAATGGCAGTCCAGCAAAAATGTAATCCTTGCAAATTCGCATTTCTATTATAATTTCATTATATATCGTTCTTACTGTTTCTGCAATAAAAAGGTTTTTCTTGAAATTTTTCTAACGGAATTTATTTCCACCATAAAAGTCCTTTTGCTTTAATATTAAATTTTACACTTTTTGTCCCTCCATAGTTTCCTTTGCCTTTCAATATAACCGTGGCTTTTCCCTTTTTTATATTATTTGTGTATTGTATAATATCGTAATCATCTGGTGTTAATGTTTTTCCAGCACATTTTACAATAATTTGGGATTTATCAAGGGTTATTTCAGTTCCTGTGTAGTTCTGGCTTGGTATTGTTACTTTTGCAGACTTTATATCTGCTTTAACGATACGATATATTCCTGTAAATGTTCCTGTATAATTGCCGCTGGTGCCCGACTGCAGCGATATGCGGATTTCTACACCTGCCGGAATGATATCTGTGTTCTCTACGGGCTCTCCCGCTTTTTTGGTTATGCCATTTTCAAGGATAACATCATTTTCATATGTATAAACAATGCCGTTTTTGTCGAAGTCCTTTCCAGCAGTGAGCTGACTGCCATCTAAATCCATAAGTTTCGGAACTGTTTTATAGATATTGGGACTGTTTTTATATACCTTGTCCGTTGCTACAAGCACCATTTTATCTAAATTCTGCGGTGTAATAGTAAATGGAACTAAAATTTTCCCTTTAAAATTCCCTTTTCCTACTATCACTATGTAAGGCGTTTTACTTCCTGCTGCAGCCTTATTGTTCTTATAGCTGAGTGTGTAATCGACACCTTCCTTCAATGCTTTCCCGTCAAACGATATCACAGGCTTTGGCTTGCTGCCGCTTTTAGCATAAACGCATTCCATACCTGTTTCGTATTTAATTTTCGCATTTTGATTTTCAAGTATATTATAAGGCAGAATTTTATAGGTCTTTTTTAGCTTTCCTGCATAGCCATTTCGTCCATAATATGTAACTGTGGCAGTTCCAGCTTTTCGATTATTTGCATAATGCACTGTATAATCCATACCCTCGATCAAAATCTTTTCACCCATAGCAGTTTTCACAGTTAAAGTACATTCTTGTGTGCAGTTTTTGCCAGTATATGTAAATGTTTTACAAAATCCACTAACGGAAGCTTTCGCAATGCTTATAGGTTTTGTCTTTACTATTTTATCAACTGCCGTAAGCTTCAAAATTTTTGTACCTGTATAATTACCCTTTCCTGTTATTGATACTGTATATTCTCCGACCTGTGAATATATATTTGAGGAATTGGAATAGGTGACAGTAAAATCTCTGCCGTTTTTCAGCCGGCTTCCCATATAGTAAAGATCTGGAATTGGCTTCTGTGCTTTTTTACTGGTTTTTACGAAGAACTCCATTGCATATACTTCACTGCTTCCAATATCTGCCGGAAGAATATTAAAATTTACGGTTTCCTTATTGGTATAATTACCCTTTCCCGTTACAGTAATTGTCGCCTTGCCAACTTTTATATTATTTTTGTATGCAATCATATAATCATTTTTTTCAGTCAGAAGTGTATAATAATCATATACACGGATTTCAGGCTTTATCATAGCTCCTGTGTAACAATACGCATCCTCGGATATACCCGCCATCCACAAATTCTTTGGTATCATTCCGTCATCTGGTATATCTTCTTCCCATATATCGCCAAAATCTATTTCTGTATCCATTGTTCTCCATTTCGCCTGCAACATCATATCTTGGATTACAGGTTTTGCAAAATCATATTTTTCGTTTCCAAGATACCAGCCTATAAATGTATATCCTTCTCTTGTTGGCGGTACAGGTTCTTCCACGCAGCTTCCCTTCTTTACATGAGCGAGCACCACATCCGTTCCATTTTGAGCGTCAAACGATACCAAACACTCCTCGGCAGACTCTCCTATTATTTCTGTAATGGAGTCCACTTTAAATCCCCATGCAGTTCCGGCATCATCAGAAACCAATTTCACTTTAACGGTATCACCTTCCACTTCGACCGTCTGCCCTGCCAATTCTGTGCCCGTGAATTTGCCTATCTCGTTACCATTTCCATCATAAATATACAAGAAGTCGAAATCTTTTTCCAATGCAGTTTGTTCATTAAATACAACACGAAGTTTTTGTGCACCTTCTTTTGTATAAACCCAAAAGTCAGAACTATTTACTAAATAATTGTGTGGACTTTCCATTTCATAGGCACTGGCACAAATATATCCATTATTGATTACTGTCACAATACATTTTTCAGATATACTGCTGTCCTCCTGTGCTGTTACAATAATCTCCGCACTTCCTTTCCCCAAGGCTGTTACCATTCCATTTTCATCTACACTGACAATTTTATCATCAGAAGTGCTCCATTCCACTGACTTGTTTTCGGCTGACGAAGGCTGTACAAATGCAGTTAGAGCATACGTTTCCAATGCTTCTAAGGAAAGTGAATTTGTGTTTAAGCTAATAGATGTAACTGGCTGACAGACTGTAATGGCACAAGAAGCACTAACATTCCCTACGGTTACCTTGATCGTTGCTGTTCCTAAATTCTTCGCTTCAATTATTCCCATGTCATCAACACTTACAATATCTTCGTTGCTGCTCCGCCATAATACTTCATCTGTAAAATCAGTTGGTATAACACACATAAATAATTGTTTTGACCTGCCATTTGCAATTTTTAATTCTGTAGCATCCAACGATACGGTTTCTGCATTTACTTCCCGATTTACAAACTTTGCGCCAATACTGTCTGCATAGCTTTCTGCATAAGTTCCAGAAATGCCATAAATTGTAAGGCGTGCCGGATAACTAAATACGCCGCTTGCTATTGTTGTTGTAGCTTTGGGAATTGTAATTTCCGTAAGCGAAGTACAATTTGTAAAAGCATTGCTGTTAACTTTAACGACACGATACGGCAATATTATTTTCTGCAAAGACGGGCACAAATTAAATGCATAGGAGGGAATTACCGTAAGCCCTGAACCAAGTGTTACGCTGTTTAGCAGTTCGCTTTCTGCAAATATAGATGTCCCAAGCTGGGTAACACTGTCTGGGATTGTAATGGATGTCAATGCATCGCAATTGTTAAATGCATATGCTCCCATATTCTGCAAGCTGTCTGGCAGTGTAACTTCGGCAAGGGACGTACAGTTTTGGAATGCATATTCCCCTATATCTGTAACTTGATCTGGTATTATTATTTTAGATACGCCGCTATTTTTAAATAGACTGTTTTCAATGCTTTTTATATTCTTTGAAAGCGTAACCAAAGATAAATTTGTACAATTTTCAAAGCAGTAATCCCCAATTGATATTACGCTGTCTGGTATTATAATCTGCGGTAAACTTGTACAGTCCGAAAATGCACTGCCCCCTATCTCTGTTACACTATCTGGTATTGCAATTTCAGTTAGCTTAGCACAATTTTCAAATGCCCTACTTTCTATTTTTATAACAGTATTTGGGATACTGACCTTTTTTAGATTTTTGCAATTATGAAATGCATCCCACTCGATTATTGTAACTGTATCTGGAATTTCTATCTCCTCTATTCCTTCACAATCCATAAACAAATATGCCGCTATTTTTGTTGTTCCTTTCTCGAAAGTGATATTCTTTAGATTATCACATCCATAGAATGTTCCTCGGTAAACACTATCTCCGCCCGATCTTTCCAGACTTTTGGGTATCTCTATTCCTGTTAGAGAACTACAATTCCCAAATGCCTTCGAGCCCATTTTTTCCAAGCCTTTTGATAATATCACACTCGACAAGTTGGTACATCCCGAAAATGCACTGCCCCCTATCTCTAACACACTATCTGGTACCATAATTTCTGTTAGCTTAATACAATCTTCAAATGCTCCACCCTCTATTTCTGTAACTGTATTTGGAATACTGACCTTTTTTAGATTTTTGCAATTATTAAATGCATCCCACTCAATTATTGTAA
>CBCOYO010000028.1:11203-15721 GCA_965114465.1 uncultured Lachnospiraceae bacterium | reverse complement strand
AAGTGATATTCTTTAGATTATCACATCCATAGAATGTTCCTCGGTAAACACTATCATCTCCACCCGATCTTTCCAGACTTTTCGGTATCTCTATTCCTGTTAGAGAACTGCAATTCCCAAATGCCTGCGTGCCCATTTTTTTCAAGCCTTTTGATAATGTCACACTTGACAAATTAATACATCCAGAAAATGCACTGCCCCCTATCTCTGTTACACTATCTGGTATTGCAATTTCTGTTAGCTTAATACAATTTTCAAATACCCCACCCTCTATTTCTGTAACTGTATTTGGGATGCTGACCTTTTTTAGATTTTTGCAATTATTAAATGCATCCCACTCAATTATTGTAACTGTATCTGGAATTTCTATCTCCTCTATTCCTTCACAATCCATAAACAAATATGCCGCTATTTTTGTTGTTCCTTTCTCGAAAGTGATATTCTTTAGATTATCACATCCATAGAATGTTCCTCGGTAAACACTATCATCTCCACCCGATCTTTCCAGACTTTTCGGTATCTCTATTCCTGTTAGAGAACTGCAATTCCCAAATGCCTGCGTGCCCATTTTTTTCAAGCCTTTTGATAATGTCACACTTGACAAGTTGGTACATCCCGAAAATGCATAGTTCCCTATCTCCGTTACACTATCTGGTATTACCACAACCCGAAGATTCTTATTATCAAGAAACACAGAGTGTTCAATACCAACAACCGTATATCCATCCAGCGTTTCAGGTATACTTAGTGCCGAAACATTTCCTTTATAGCTGGTAATTGTCGCTTGATTGTTTTTATCCAGCGTATACTCAAAAATTGTGTACGGCTTCCCGTTTGTACCAGTGCCGCCGCTTGCTCCATTATAGCCATATCTGGAATCTGCAGGTGTATAATACTTCCAATTACTTCCTTTATATGCTTCACGCGTACAGGCTGATACAGATTCACCATCCTCATAATGAAAGCAAACTCTCACTGGACTGTTATATTCCGAGTAAATCGTTTCTTCTTTGCGCCAGCTATCTCGATAAAGTACAAAATCTACAGACGCATTGCATCCTATTGTAGCATAAAACCATGATTTGATATGTGTACATCTTTCTGGAGTATTCCCATCATCATAAGTTCGAGATTTTACGACTGCTTTTGCACCAAATGTACCATAAATAGATGCCTGCAGACAGCTAAGAATATCAACACCTAATTTGTAAACAAGGCTGGCATCTATTTCTGCTTGTGCTTGTATAGTAAATGATTCCTTTGTAAATTGTTTTGACAGACGGAATCCGCTATTATTATCATAACGAAGACCTAGCATTATTTTTTCCACGAAACATAACGTAATTTCACCCTTTACTGACAAATTAAGCTGGATAGAAAAATATCCTACAAACAAAATCGGCACTCTCACCAAATCAATGGTAGGGGATACGCCGATTGCTTCTAGCACATCAAAGCTGACATTGCATTCAAAGAAAACCGTAGCATACACATCTACATATGCATATTTTTTAAAAAGACTGGCATCAAATTCTGTATCAATATCACTTATAATACAACTAATTGTTGCCTTAATACCATCTCCCAGACCAAATTCTTCTCGTACATTCTTTGGAATATCGTAAGAAACTGTGGCTTGCAATGCACTGATTTCTCGATCTCCAACCGCCTCAATACTCGCATATTTTACGCCATCCTCCCATTCTTTCTCCGATGTGCCGCCTACAATATAGCTTAGCGCAACCGATTCATCATAAGCCTGCGCTGACGTAAGCTCCCCTTTTAGACTTCCGGAAACGTCAAGTGATTTAAAGGCTTCTTTCATTGGCACATTTTCGACTTTTATTACTGCTGCATCTTCTGAATACGTAATTTCAGATACACAAAACACACTTGGAAACCCTTCTGTAATCAAGGCAAACTTATCCCCCTTTTGCAATGATTCCGTTAGGTTATAAATTGTAATTTCATTTTCATTCGTCAACTGTGCATCTGTACTTTCAGGTAGTACAATTACATTATCCGCAAATTGATAATTATTGTTATGATCTATATTTATCTTCTGGCTGGCTATCACATCTTTTGCATCCTCAATCATTGTGTTCATTTCGGTAACAGTAATTGGTTGTTGGGGGAAAAAATTGCCCTCCGAAAGCTGCATCCAGCCACGTTCCACTGCAATTTGAATATCTTCGGGATAGGAAACAGCATCCGACTCGTTAAATGTATAACTTCCCTCCTCGAATCTTACATACCCCATACAGAAATTCAGCGTATGCGCCGCATATTCCCTTGTTGCCGGATCATCCGGGCACATGGCTTCCCCTGCTTCCACATCAATCAGCCCAAACTCTGTTGCAAGCATAATAGTGTAATAATATTCAGACGAAGAATCAATATCCGAATAATAGTTATCTGGATAATTGTCTTTCTCCACAGACATTTCAAAAGCATCTGTCAGTGCTGTCAACCATTCTACACGGCTGACTTCATCATGATTATCAATTAAATTCTTATCACCTTGAAGTGTTTCTTCCTCACTGGATGCTGCTTCTTCATCTTCTGTATCTTCTTCCTCAGTTATCGTTTCCTCCTCGCTTACTGTTCCCTCTTCGTTTTTTATTGTTTCATTTTGTGTTTCGTTCTCCTCTTGTGTTTCTGCTTTATTGGATTTGTCTTCGTTTGATTTTTCTTCTGCATTTGCTGTTTCATTTTCTGTTTCGCTCTTCTCTTGCGTTTCAGCTTCGTTTAATTTTTCTTGGTTTGATTTTTCTTCGTTATTTACAATTTCTGCTTTTTTTTCCTCTGGTACTTCTTTATTTGATTTTTCTCCTTTGTTTCCTGCTCTGTTCTCCTCTTGTGTTTCTGCTTCATATGATTTTTCTTTCACATTTCCAATTTCTGTTTTATTTGTCATTTCCTCATTTGACGATTTTTGTAGTACTTCTGTTTTATTTGATGTTTTATATGATGTTTTATCTTTTGCAAATATTTGTTCTGAAGTTACATTTGCTTCATGGTTTCTTGCTGCAAGGACAGTAAAATCCTTAGAAGATAATACCAACGCCGCTGATAACAGTATACTTGCCACGCCTTTTTTCATTGCTTTTTCCCTCCTAGTTGTTTTTATAGAATTGACTGTATGAAAACACAAGGGGTTGTCGCATTAAGGCAAACGGATACAAGATAGTCTAACACGGTACGGATATTTATACTATATCTTGTATACTCAAAGCTTATTGCGACAGCCCCCCATAGTTTTTACTGTAATTTTACTGTTTTTGTAACACTACCAGTGAAATCGCCCTTTCCTGTTAACGTTACTTTTACTTTGTTTTTGTTTTCCTCACCATATTCAAGTGTATAATCGATTCCTTCCTTTAACGTTCTTTTATTATATACAACATTGATCCCTTCGGCTTTCGTTCCTTTTACAGAAACCTTTGCTATCTTCTGCGGCTTAATTGTAAAATAATAGTATATTGTCTGTCCTTCATAATTTCCTTTTCCCGTAAGAATCACCGTGGCAGTTCCAACATGAAGATTATTGCGGTACGTTACTGTAAAATCTCTATTCTTAACCAGTTTTCTATTTCCAGCTTTTACTCCTGTAACGGCTGGTTTCTGCAGTTTTCCGTTGTATGTTTTATCGGAAATAGTTTTTGCCGACCACTGCACTCCTGTTGGCGGTGTTATCATAAAGTCTTTTACAGCCTTTCCTTTGTATGCTCCTTTGCCTGTAACAATTACAAGCGCATTCCCTACGTTTGTATTATTCTTGTACTGTATCTTATAATCTTTATTTTTAACAAGTACCTTATCGCCAATTGTTACAGTAGGCTCATTGTCCTTTATTGCTTTTCCTGTATATTGGGTCATTGTATATTTTAGAGTTATATTCTGTGGTTTAATAATTTGTGATTGTGCTGTATCATACACAGGAATTTTAACTACAGCCGATCCTGTGTAATTTCCCGTTCCATTTATCGTTACTTTTACATTCTTATTTACAAACGAAGTTAAGCTTCCGTTGACGGACTTTTCAAAATCGCGTCCTGCCCATAAGAGTTTCGCACCGTCATATGCATAAATCGGAATTACAACTCCCTCTTGACCGTCTAGTGTTATACTTCCTGTTGTAATTTTTAATTTTTTAACGGATTTCGGTTTTATTGTAAATGTTTTTGTAATTTCTCCCTTATAGAGCCCATTTCCTCGAACGATTGCTATACCAGTTCCGGCGTTTACATTGTCTTTATAAAGCACCCTGTAATCGGCTCCTTCAACAAGCGTTTTCTTTTTCCCGTCTTTTATTACTGTAACCTTAAGAACTGGTTCATAAGAATTGCCATCATAATTTTTCGCCTTAATGTTTGCAATGACTCCGTTGACGGAGTTTAAGTCAACACGTTCTGACTGGTCATAGGGCGAATCGTCTTTATCTTCTGGGGCATCTGGTATCTCAGGATAGTTTTCTGTCCATTTGGCATACAACGTTATATTCTCTGTTACCAATTC
>CBCOYO010000028.1:3422-11103 GCA_965114465.1 uncultured Lachnospiraceae bacterium | reverse complement strand
CTTTTCAAAATCCCATACGTTAATACATTCTTTTTCCTTATACCATCCTCCAAATGTAAATCCTTCTGCAGTTGGGGCTGGCGGCTCTGTTATTTTCGCACCTTGTTCTACCGTTACAGATTCTATTTGCACTCCATAACCTTGCATATCATAGGTAATCGTATAAGTTGTTACGCCCGGTTCCTCTGGCTGATTTTCTGTCCATTTGGCATACAACGTTATATTCTCTGTTACCAATTCCTTTTCAAAATCCCATACGTTAATACATTCTTTTTCCTTATACCATCCTCCAAATATAAATCCCTCTGCGGTTGGGGCTGGTGGCTCTGCTATTTTCGCACCTTGTTCTGCCGTTACAGCTTCTATTTGTGCTCCATGACCTTGCATATCGTAGGTAATCGTATATGTTGTAATATCCGGCTTATCTGGGTTTTCTATCCATTTTGCATACAATGTAATATCTTCTGTTATGGTGTCTGTTTCAAAATTCCATACATTTATACATTTTTTCTCTTTATACCATCCATCAAAGGTGTATCCTGCTGCAATAGGATTTTCGGGAGCAGTTACTAGTTTTCCGCTCTCTACAACAATTGCCTCTATTTCTTCCCCATGCCCTTGAAGATCAAAGCTGACAATATAACAGTTTTCTGGAACAGAGGTTAATTCTCTACGCAAAAGTACACTCTCACTCTGTTCTGTAGGCAGATTTCTATACTCTGTTCCACTTTCGTCCTGCCAAGAATTTTCGTTCGCAGAATCAGAAGGCAGCTCAATTCCCACTAACCCAGCCTTTAGATTTTTCGGCGTTTTCAACTCCTGCAGCCGCACACACCCGTCTAATATAAATTCCATTTCGGTTACATTACTACAATCAAAACTGCTCAAGTCCAACGATGTTATATTTTCACAGTAAGAAAACATCAAACTCATAGTTATTACGTTACTTGTATTAAAGGTTTTAACATCCAAGTTATCCAACATTCCACAATGCGAAAACATATTGGACATATTTGTAACCTTGCTCGTATTAAACGCTTTAATATCTAAGTTGTTCAACTTTTTACAATATGAAAACATATTGGACATATCCGTAACCTTGCTCGTATTCCAGTTTGACATATCAATACTATTTAATTTATCACAGCCGCTAAACATCATTTCCATCGTTATGACATTCGATGTATTAAAAGTTTTCAGATTCAAGCTGTTCAGAACTTTGCAAAACGAAAACATCATACTCATATCTGTAACATTCTGTGTATTAAAAGAACTAACATCTAAATCCACGATACTTTCACAACTGCTGAACATTCCATGCATGTCGGTAACATTAGAGGTATTCCACTTTGCAAAGTCAATGTTTTCAAGACTTTCACATTCATTGAACATAAAACTCATATCTGTAACATTATCCGTGGCAAAACCACTGACATCTATGCTTTTCAGATTTTTGCAACTACTAAACATACTGCCCATATCTGTTACGCTGCCTGTATTCCATTTGCTGATAAAATCAATCCCCGTTAGGCTCTCACACTCTGAAAACATATCAGCCATATTTGTTACATGATCTGTAACAAATTTATTAGAATTTACCTTTATCTCTGTCAAGCTTTTGCACCCAGAAAACATGCTATACATACTTTCATTTTTACTGGTATCGAAACTGCTTAAATCCAAACAAATTAATTTTTCGCAATAGTGAAACATACTGTTCATCCCATCAACGTTGCTTGTATCCCAGCCGCTTACATTCAAACTTGTCAGACTACAGCAGCGCGAAAACATCTCTACCATATTTACAACACTCGATGTATTCCAGCCACTTAAATCCAAATCTGCCAAGCGTTCACAACCACAGAACATATTGTTCATACTTGTAACCGCACTTGTATCCCATGTAGCAATATCTAAATCGGCTAGACTGTTGCAGCCATTAAACATAGCACTCATATCCGTAACCGCACCTGTATTCCATGTGCCAGTCGTTCCAAAATTCAGATGTTCCAAAGCTGTACAGCCGTCGAATACCCCTATCATTTCTGTTATTTTGCTGGTTTCAAATGTGCTGACATCCAGACTGGTAAGGCTGCTACAATCAGCGAACATATTGCTTATGTTTTCAACTTTGCTGGTATCCCATTTGCTTAAATTCTTAAAGTCTATTGCTTCCAAACTTTGGCAGCCAGAAAATACACTATCCATATATACTGTTTGACTGGTATCCAGTTTTGACAAATCTACTGTTTTCAAATTAATGCAGCCGCTTAACAATCCAGATAGATGCTGAATCTCCGAAAGTTCAATTACTGCTGTATTAATTTTGTCCGCATATTCCAGCCAAGCCGGCGGTTCTCCAGAATCCGTATTATATTCACCCGTTCCACTTACAGTAAGTTTTCCATCTTTATCAATTACCCATGTAATACTTCCTATTTCTCCCTCAGCGATATTGTCTGCTGTAGGAGCATCACTCGAATCCGTTTTTTCTATCACAGAAGGCACAGCAGGCTGCTGCATTCCAACTTTCTCCGCAGCTTCCCGCAATTCCGACGTACTTTCCGTGTTCTCCTCTAAAGTTTCCTGTTCTGTTATGTTTTCTATTGATTTGTTTTCTGTTGATTCGTTTTCTGTTGATTCGTTTTCTGTTGATTCGTTTTCTGTTGATTTGTTTTCTGTTGAGTCGTTTTCAGTACTGTTCTCCGAATTTTGCAATTCAAACTCTCCTTCTGTAGTATCTTCCATACTTTCAGAATTGGATATATCTTCTGTAATGTTTTCCGTTGCATACTGCGCGGATACATCCTCCTGCGTTTTCTCCTCTTTCTGTAAATCTTGTGTTTCCCACTGTCGCTCCAAATTTTCATCGTGATCTTCCTGTGTTCCGGCTGCCAGTGCCGAAGCAGACACCTGCCGTTCTGCCGCATATATTGTAAAATTTTCAGGCATCATCGACAACGATAAAGACAGCAATACACATAATACTTTTTTCTTCATGTGCTCCCCTCCTAATCATATTTTAGAGTTATAAACTCTATTAATTTAATTTTAGCGTTTATAACTCTATTTGTCAATAATAATCCAAATTTTGCTTATACTTAATCATAGCTTTATGAATCTAACGAGGGGAGTCTGCTTATGAGATATAATGAACGTATACGGGCAATTCGTGAGGATAGTTCCCTGACGCAGCAAAAAGTCGCTGACCTATTAAATATTGGTCAACGTACCTACGCTGATTATGAAAGCGGCAAAACCAGAATACCAATTGACAGTTTGTTAATTTTGGCTAAATTTTACAATGTATCTATGGATTACATATCCGGCGCAAGTAACCAGAAAACAGAATATCCACAAAATTAGGACGGCTGTATCTCGATAGAAATACCGCCGCCCTTTTTTATTCAGCTCTTATATTACTCCGGATATTAAAAATCTCACACAAAGCCTTGCTAATTTTCTGTATTTATCAGAATTTTTCTAAGAAATTGATGCAATTTATAACCACCTAAGTAATATCAAGCAATTTTATAATTTCCTCTTAAAACGAATTGGTATTCTTATTCAAACCTCCTATCAAGCTTTGTTACGAACTTTCCTTGTTGTTTTTATTCGCGGATTCTCTTTGTACTGCCGCACAATTTACAATATACCTGTCAAGCTGTCCAATTATCTGCCGCAATTCTTTTTCACAACCCTCCATCTGCCATTTTGCAGCACTTGCCAACATTTTCAGTTCCTCTTGATCTTTCTGTGGCTCAAATGATTGCTCTACTGCCCTTAGAATCCTAATAAACACGCTCTGCTTATACTCCAAATCCAGTAAATATTCCATAATAACATACAATTCGTCCATGTGTTTTACCTCCTTGCTTTAGCTGCATTTTACGTTTTTAGTATTTTTTGATGGTACTTTATAATTGCAACACAATAGACCCAATATCGTAAGTCATAACTATATTGTACTTTCATAAAATTTGGATTTAAACTTGTGTAACTAAGATATTTCGGAAATAAATGCAATAAAGATGGCAGATATGTACGAAAGATGTATGTGAACCTTGAAAAAACATTTGCAAAAAAGTCTACGCCAGATCTTATAACAATAACATCCGGCAGCAGACACAAGGGAAAAACCGTCCTCATTATAAAACAGACTTTTGTGCACGCTCTTCTTATATGTGCGTCAAAGTGCTAAAACGCTCAAAAGAAAAATTGGGGCTGGCACAACTGTACGGCAACTTTTTGCCATGCAGTATACTAATAGCAAACATATGTATTCACTACAAATATAGGTTTCTAAACTTACCTTAAAACTATCTATAAATTGTGTAAAAAGGAATCCCTAAAAAGATTGACAAATATATTTATTTTGGTAAAATACGATTACATATACTACATAACACCAGAATTTACCGTACTGAACTGATTAAACGTATATGGCTGTGACTGGCGTTATGTAGTCAGGTTACTCGGAAATTTTAACAGTAAAGCAGTATAAATTACGAAAAAAGAGGGGTTTCATTGATGATAAATTTGCAGGATAAAAATTATACTCCTACTTTGGATGAATTAAATGCGTATATCCAAAATCCTATTTTCCTTCCATTTTGTTCTGAAATCAAAACTGCCTATCAATGTTCTGAAAAAATAGAATACAGTTCCTGCAGTTGGGAACAAGGATGGAATATTAAGTTTAAGAAATCAGGAAAAACATTGTGTACGATATATCCCCGAGAGCTTTATTTTACTGTAATGATTGTTATCGGCAAAAAAGAAAAAGAATACGTTGACACTATACTTCCTAATTGTTCCCTTGAACTGCAAGAAATATATTATCAAACCAAAGAAGGAAATGGACAAAAATGGCTTATGATTCATTTGGAGGATACTGGGAATTTATATCAAGATGTCCTTCGCCTAATTCAAATACGCCGAAAATCCTAAAAAACTGTAAAAAAATAAGTGACACATCTTGAAGAAATATCCTGCGCAATCTGAGCACTTATTTTCCTACAATTCCTAAAGTATATTGCAATCCAAGCAATAACACACAAGATAGGAGCAACTATGTCTGAATTTCAAGAATTAGTAAAATCTCTCGCCAAAAGCCGCGAATATGTGCGGGATTTTTATATATATGGTTTTAAATCGAGAGAAGATTTTGACAAAAAAAGTCCGCGTACTTATGATAACGAACGGCGGCGAATTGAAAGCTGGCTTGCATCTTATATTCGAAGCTGTTATCACAGAAATGTAAAAACGGTATCCCTATCACTTAATACAAACCTGCTTTCCGTAAATCCGCTCTGCCGCATTTACGAGGCAAAAAGTTTTACAAACAATGATATTTTGCTGCATTTTTATCTGCTCGATATTTTACAGGCAGATTGTTTTATGACCGCTGACGAATTATCTGATGCGATTATGGAGCGATTTCAAGCAGATATTGAAACACAGCTTGTCCGCAAAAAAGCAAATGAATATGTCGCAGAAGGAATTTTGCAGACAAAGAAACAGGGAAAACGCGTATATTACTTTCGCAGTGCACCGCTTCCCCTTCCCAATTCTATATGGCAATCCCTAATGGACGCTGTATGCTTTTACCAGCTTGACGCGCCGCTAGATTTTGTGGGATATTCCTTAATAAAGCATTTCGATACCACCAATACAGCTTTTTGCGTAAAACATGGTTATTTTGTTCATGTGTTGGAAGATGAAATACTGCTGCCACTGCTGCTTGCAATCAACGAACACCGCGATGTACTTTTAAAAGTGCAGAGTAATAAACCAAACAACCACAGATACGTAACCCCCAAAGCAGACAAAAAATCTGACAACAATCCTTCTGACAGCATACAGACCCATAACAAAAGAAACCGCAGCAATCTGCCCCTCCAACCAAACGTTCAAACACTTCAAGTGCTTCCTCTGCGGATTACGGTTAGCACACGCACAGGCAGGCGTTATCTATGTGTTCGGCGAATACAACAGGAATGTTTTTATCATATTCGGCTGGATCATATTAAAGAAGTGACACTTATGTCAGAAAATACAGATTTTGCATTTTATCAGCAAAAGTTAACAGAATGTCTGCCGCACTGTTTTGGCGTATGTTTCGGAAGCACCAGCCATATGGATAAAATTCGATTAACCCTTTCCATTCAAGAGCCCTATGAATTATATATTTTAAACCGTTTACAGACAGAAGGGCGCGGCGGCACTATAAAAAGAATTGCGGAACATACATATACTTATACCATTTCCGTTTATGAAGGCATGGAGTTAATGCCTTGGATTAAAACATTTATCGGACGAATTATTTTATTTGAAAGCAATAACGAGCATCTGCACACAAGGTTTTATCAAGATTTAGAAACAATGGCTGCAATGTATGAGGTATCAATTTAATTGATATATGTGCTTGGCACGCAGGGAGTATAAAAATGAATTTATTTTCTGAAGTTTATGGTTGTTATTATCAAGTTGTTTCTTCTATATTAAATAAGGCTTTAACAGGGGGAATTTCACCGCAGGAAATGGCAGCAATTACAGAGCAGGCTGGTTTTGCTGAGAGCTGCTTATTTATTCTGCCCAAACTCTACGCAAAAGAATGGCATTTTCTTGAGCAGACTTCAGAAAACAGCTATGCTTCCCTCCTATCACACGCACCCGAATGCCCTTTAACTTTACTGCAAAAACGCTGGCTGAAATCCCTTTTATCAGACGAGCGGATTCGGCTTTTTCTAACAGATGAAGCGCTCTTGCAAGCACAGACAGCATTCGCCGAAGTAGAACCACTTTGGACGCCGGAGCAGTTTTATTATTATGACCGCTTTGAAAATGGAGATAATTTTTCCACAATTGAATATCAAGAAAATTTTCGCACAGTATTGGAAGCTGTTCGCAGTCAAACAGTCATTTCGTTTCACTACCGATCTGCTAAAGGAAAACAGACGCAAAGAATCTGCCTTCCGCTAAAAATCGAATATTCCTCCAAAAACAACCGCTTCCGCCTTTTGGCGCTTCCCATTGTATGGGCGAAAAACTGGTTTCGCTGGCAGTATCCTACAGACAAAAAGCGTTACCTTGACCATTTTAACCTTGCAAACATTGCCAATATCAGCTTCCCCAATATACAGCTACAAAGCCCGCCGCCCCTGTCGCCGGAAGCGCTAATCCAGCAAAGTTACGATGCAGAGCCAGTTCATCTGTTGATAACCAACCGCCGCAACGCACTTGAGCGCGCTATGCTGCATTTTGCCAATTATGATAAAGATACGACACAAATTGACAGGGAAACTTGGGAATGTGTGATTTATTATGATTCTGCAATGGAAACGGAACTGCTTATTGAAATCTTATCCTTCGGGCCTGTTGTAAAAGTGACTGCGCCGCAGCATTTTGTAGATTTAATCAAAGAACGGCTGACAAAACAAATGCAGTTTATACGAGCACAATCAGACTTTTTATAAAAGCGAATATCCATTTCTGCACAGCACAAATTTCATAATTGGACAATATGTGTCGTGCAGAAAGGAATCTCTTATTGAAAATCTAACGATTCATAACTAAAAATATTCTTTTTTTCTTCCTATTTTTTATTTTTCATATTTTCATGCAACGAAATGTTATGTTTTAATATCTAATATATGTAATTACGAAGCGCTTCCAAAAA
>CBCOYO010000028.1:0-3322 GCA_965114465.1 uncultured Lachnospiraceae bacterium | reverse complement strand
TACATATAATGGAGGAGAAGCATGAACAGTTTAGTAAAACGTGCAAAGTGCGGCGACGCAGAGGCCTTTATTGCACTGATTGAAACGTGCAAAATGACCTTGCAGCGTGTTGCGCTAGGCTATTTAAAAAATGAGGAAGATGCAGCGGACGCAATACAAGATACCATTTTAGATGCCTATGAACATATCCGTGAACTTAAAAAAGAAGGATATTTTAAAACATGGCTTGTGCGTATTCTTATCAATCACTGCACAAAAACATATCGCTCCAATCAACACAAAGCGCCTTTTGAGGAGAGCATGGAACAAGAATCACACAATATGGGAAATGCAGATGTAGAATTTCGTGCACTATTATCCATTTTACCAGACGACAGTCGAACAATTTTTCAATTATATTATGGTGAATTATTTACAACGCGCGAAATAGCAGAAATTCTTACTATGAAAGAAAGCACGGTAAAAAGCCGGCTTCACAGGGGCAAAGAACAGCTTCGCGTAGCATTGCAATGCAGATAGGAGGGAACAATATGCAGCAGAATATTTCAGAAAAAGATTATAGGAATATTTTAGGAGCAGAATTATCATCAAGCGAAATTATTGAATCCAAAATAAATGACGCATATAATAAAATACGAAATAAAACCGTAACCTTTTCGCCAGAAGATAGAAAAAATAAACATATTTTTCAGAAAGTATTTGTGTGGATTGGCTCTGCAGCGGCAATCTTTGTACTTATGATACTTTTTAGCGTTACAAACCCCGTACTGGCAAGTGAAATTCCTGTGTTCGGCGGTTTCTTTACGAAGCTTGCAGATTGGTTCTCATTTGGCGCAATTCCAGAAAAGGACACGATAACACTATATTATAAAGATACAGATACGGAACAAAACCCGCAAAGCGAAAGTCCAAAAGAATCCCCCTACGTAAAAACTTCCAATGATATTACGGTTACACTAACAGAGCAATATGCCACTAATCAGGCAATTTTTATTGGTGTACAAGTTAAAAATAAGAATGCATTCCCTCAAATAGCAATTTTTGCAGACGGAACACAACACTTGCAGGCAGAAACGGCAGAGCAATATTCATTTCGTTCAGATGAGATAATTGCGCTGCGTACAATAGAAGGTACGTTTGAAGATGCGCATACCTTTAATGGTATTTTGCGGATTGATTATTCTGAAATTAACGTAGATGACAGAAAATATCAAGCTGCTTGGCAAGAAGCAAAAAATGAAGGCAGGGAACTGGTCTTAGACGATTCCAATATCGACCAATATCTTGAAGAGTATCAAATACCAAACACCTTTACTATGAATCTGGAGATTACAGATATTGTTGGTTCATTGGCTGAATCAACACAGCCGGAAGGAATGAAAGGCGGCGACGAATTAGAACGTATGTCCGATGAAGAATGGCAAGCATATATGAATTCCCTTCCACAAGACTATTATGCATTTCCAAATAACTATGAACACTGGTATCAAAAAGGCTGTTGGTCTTATAAACTAACGATCACGCCAAAAGACAGCGATTCCCGCATTATCGAAGTCAATCAGACAAATGATGCTGGTATTGGCATTAAAAGCCTAGAAATATCCTCTATAGAAATGACGCTCAATACGATTGAAGGAATGGATACCTTTGCGGTTGCCCTAGACGCAGACGGTAATAAAATGGAAAGCGGCAGCAGCAATGCTTATGAACTGGCAATTGCAGGTCATGATATTTCCAAAGTATATATCTATATCTGTGACTACATGGAATATATGGATGAAATAAAGGGCTATGGCATTCCCGGCAATCATCTTGACAAAAGTTTTCAAGAAGTATTAGAAGAACGCGCATTGTTTAAAACAGTAGTTGATACCACGAAATAGCGTTAGGGCGTGTGCGCAAAAAAGGGGCTGTTGCATCAAGAACAGTCCCTTTTTTAATATAAGTTCTTTGCAAATTAAATATATGTATCAATCTCCGATTCATCTTCCTCGTTCTTTACTGCCGGCGTATTGTTTATCTACCACAACATCAATATGCTGATATCCCGCCTGTGTTTCATTTGCTTGCTCATTCTTGCCGTTATCTGTCTGTATGGAATCCGATGCTTTTGTTGTTTCTGAAACAGATATATCCTTATCTGATTCCTTGGTTTCTATCGCATCCGCAAGCGTTGAAGCCTGTTGCTCTCAAACTTCTTGTGCTTCTTGCTGCAGCTTTGTCAATTCCTCTTTCTTCTTTTCTGCATTTCCGCCGTGGCTTTCATCCAATTTAATTTCCGTTTTCAACACATTCGATTGTCCTTCTTTCTGTGTTGCAACTTTTTCATAAACATCGCCTGTTTTAATGCACTATCTGCGGAAATCATTGTTTTCATGCTATTCTGTGTCAATTTGCTTTCTTTTGTTTGTGTTGTATCCATTTTTTCAGCAGCCTTTTCCTGTTTCTCTTTTCTTAGGTCAATTTCGTGCTGCCGAAGCTGTTGATTCAAGCTTGTAATCTGCTGCTGGATTTCCTACCTTTTTTTCATTTTGTCCTCAACAGACAGTCTGTCATCTGCTGAAATTTCCTGCAACTGTTTCTGCGCATCCGCAATCTGCCTTTGCTATATAATCTATATATCGGTTATGCAAAACGATTATTATATGAAAATATGCACAATTTTTTAAATTTCTATTCCGTGAAACAGCTTTCTTGAAACAATATATTATTATAAATAATTATAAAAATAGGGTAACATAATACCCAAAACAGGAAAATTGTTCTTTCTTGTTATATGAAACGTTATACTGTAAGTTAATAGAAAATCCTGCTATTACTACGTTTTGTTTTACAGTAATTTGAGAGCCTTTCTTATATCCACATATTCTTCAGAGTTATCCACAAGTTGTGGATAACTTGGTTAAAAATCGTGGATAACTATTCTGAAACTCGAAAAACTAAGTGGATAACAGTAATTTTTAGGTTAAAATTTATACTTATCCACAATTTTATAAATTGCTATTGTCGATTTTTAACAATAAATGGAAGTTCCTTTTTCTCGAAATCTGTCAAAGATATTGTGGATAACATTTTTATTGTATAGACATTAATGTATTATCTTTATTATATACTCGTGAACGCATTTAATTGCCGCTTACTACCCCAGCATTATAAAAGCGTTCACTCGTTATACATTTAGATTGGCAATTGTTTTCGTTTATGAGTATAATAAATGGAAAAAATGGCGATAGGTGACCTAATTTCGTCGTGAACTATATTTGTGAGATTTGCCGAAAGTATAAAGATGAAGTGACGACGAATTTCTGGCGAATAGGCGAAC
>CBCOYO010000027.1:0-28736 GCA_965114465.1 uncultured Lachnospiraceae bacterium | reverse complement strand
ACACCGAATGTTCGTAAATTGTTGTAAAATCTGGCGTTGGTGTGAATTGTAACTATTTAGGTAGAGCATTCGCTCTTACGGCATATTTGTCCCATATGCGGCTGCTCATAAAAAAGGGGCTGTCGCATTAAGGAAAATAGATACAAGATATTATAGTACTGCATTGTGTTTTATACTATATCTTGTATCATTAAGACTTATTGCGACAACCCCTTTATGAAAAATGCAGGCAGTAACAAGGAGGACAAATATTTGCGGCAGGCTTTTCTTATTTTATACCGCTTTTATACGAAATGAATATTGAATATCTTTTGCGGCATTAATCTGATAATCTGGTATATCATGTATCTGTTTTCCTTAATGCGCCTGCCACCTCTATGACTCCAATGCCTGCTATCTGCGCAATTGATTACAATTCATCCTTGCTGAATTGTAATGCTCTTTTCTTCTACCTTAATAATGCCAAAACCCCTTGATTGCTGCTGTTTGCCTGCGCAAGCATTGCTTGACCTACTTGCATTATAATATTGTGATTTGAAAACTGCATCATTGCTTTCGCCATATCGGTGTCGCGAATTGTAGATTCTGCATTGGTTGTGTTTTCAATTACACTATTTAGGTTCTTAATAGTGTGTTCTAAGCGGTTTTGGATTGCACCGAGTTCAGAACGCTGTCTGGATACGACTTGCAGGGCATTGCTAATAACATCAATTGCGGCCGTTGCCTTTTCGCCTGTTACGTCTACAATGCCGCCCTGTGCACTACTTAGCACATCAATGCCAAGGCTTGCCGCGTTGATTGGCTTAATATTTACAATAATTTTATTTGCTGGTGAGGAATCAGCACCTACATGAAGCGCTATGCGCAAATCATCCGCTACTCTTGTCGCTGTGCGGTTTACATAAGAATCTATTTTATTGTTGCTGACCTTTGTTTTGCCTTCGGAATCCGCGTATAAGCTACTTTCTTGATAGACTCCGAACTGGTTATAATGATTTCTAAGCCCAACAGACGAAACTGCATTTCCTTGACCATCATATAACTGTGCCTCCGACTTCTTTGCTATGGCAGCAACCTTTAGATCGTTTGGGTCTGTCAGTACATCAAGGAATTGATAGCCATCGTTTGCCTGCATAAAAGTAACATTTTCGCCTTTTGCATCCACTTGCACATTTTTAATATACTTTGAAATATCACTGCCTTGTTTTAAACAAATAATCTGATTGTTTTCCTTGTCCAACACAAAAAGGTTGTTAGTACCATCTTTTATGGTCATTGCTCCTGTTGCACAATTAACGGATATGCTCGTTTTTATCCCACTCGCTGTAGTCAGCTTATATGCCGAATAGGAATTGGTATTAATCGAAACTTGATTTGCTGTCGCTGGTATTTTCTGGTTGCCGCCGCCAATATATTCCGTAATATCATCGCCGCTTGAAAGCACGACTGCCATTGCTCTTGACCAGCTTGTTGTAACAGTGCCTGCGCTTCCTGCTACCGTATTCGTTGCAATAATCAGAGCTGTATTGCCTTGATAGTTCATTTGATACGATACTGTCGCATTGTTTGCCCGTGTATTCCTTGTATACGTAATATGATAACTTTCTGTGTATACAATTCTTCCATTTCCAGACTTATCACCTTTTAATAAATAGGTTTCGTTAAACTTCGATGTTTCGGATACGCGGTCTATTTCTGTGATTAGCTGATTGATTTCATCTTGAATATACTTCCTGTCTGTTTCAGAATTTGTGCCGTTTGCCGCCTGTACCGCAAGTTCGTTCATTCTTTGAAGCATATCCGTCACTTCCTGCAAAGCACCTTCTGCCGTTTGCACAAGGGAAATACCATCCTCGGCGTTTTGTGCCGCCTGTGAAAGCCCTCTAATCTGCTTGCGCATTTTCTCAGATATAGAAAGCCCTGCTGCATTATCTGCTGCACGGTTAATTCTAAATCCAGACGACAGCTTTTCGACTAACCCTGCGACAGTTCTCTGCTGAATGCCTAACATTCGATTGGCATTCATCGCTTGAAGATTGTGCTGTATGACCATAATTATTTCCTCCTTGAAATTATTGCTGTTCTGCGGCTTCCTTGCCGTAGTGCTTTTGTGTCTTTGTATCCCTTTTTCATCAAGTAGAAAAATATCTTTCCCCTGCCGATACACTAAATATCCGTTCATTTATTAATAGCATTTCATCGAGTATCTGCATGTAAAAATATCAGCCCCAATGCATCTATTTTCCGCTTTGCATTCGGGCTGCTTGTAACTTTGTTGATGGATAGAACACGAAAAATCCTGTGATTTGGTTTGATTTATAGCTATTATTATACACTTAATACGACAAAACTACAACTGTTTTTAGAAATTTCACACAGTTCCTGATAGAATAGGCGTTAAGGTTCTCATAGGAGTTAATTTTTATTGTTAAGTACATAAGAAAATACATCACTTTGAAGTAAAAGGAACTATCGCATTAAAAGAAATATATACCAGATATTATAACATTGTGCCGCATTGAACTCTATACTCACAAGGAACCGCACATACTTTGCAGTAAAAGGACTTTGATTAGTCCAATATGTAATACAAATTCTTCTTTATTTGGACACCCATATGTAAAAAGAACGCCAACCCAGCAGACGAAACTATCTTCTCCTGCCGTTTGGCGTTCTTTATAAATATGTGCTTTTGCATTGTTCGTATAATATCAATGCAATATCTGCACAATATTAGTCAAAATCAAACTTTGTAAACCGCTCTGCGCGTGCCAGATAGCGGAAACGTACCATTTCATTTTTTTCAAGCACGTCCTCCTCCGTTCCTCTGTACTGGCAGCGGATGCAGCTATAAATCCCTGTATCTTTGTTATAGAACATATCTATATCAAGATCCCGCATAAAGCAGGACGGGCATCTATAATTTAGTTTGCCTTTTCCAAGTTGAGCCATGTCGCAAATACCTCCTTATCAGAAATTACCTTCTTATATCCAAGTTTGAACATCGGAGAGAATGCATATCCTTCTTCAATATATCCAAGTGCCTTATCCGATGCGGTGAGAGAAACTTTTGTTTGAATTGCTGGAATCACTGCGCTTACTGCACTTGCACCCTCCAATTTCGCATCACGGCATCTGTACTCATAATTAATGGTTGTGCCGTTTTCTCCTTCGCAGGCAAGCGTAATGCCTGTCATATCTTCCGGATACTCTGTAGTGCCATAGCAAGCTGTAATATATTCATCCAGCGTAATCTCTGCTGAAGGATCGCTAATCTCAAGGATATTCCGCTCAATTTTAATATTCGATGCACCCTCCTCGAAATATTCCTTTGTCTGAAGTTTCACTGTAACACCATTAAACTGAATTTCAACAGGATCTAATGTTAAAATACGTGTTTTTTTGCCATCAATCATTTCCTCTGAGAAATGACAATGTGTTGGGCATAAGCAAAGATCCACTTCTTCTCCCTTATAGGAAAGTTTTGCACTTCTTACAGTACCAGCTCCTGCGTAATGTGTAAAGTATCCTGCACGATATTTCTCCTGAATTAAGAATGGATAGGAAGCATCCTGCACGTGCTTTGTACCGATACCAACCGGCCATTCCAGTTTTGCCGCATAAGGACGCAGGTCAACGATTGCGCCGCCTTGATCCATATTGACACACGCTCTCATATAAGGGTCGCAATACCAGAACAATTGTTTGTCAGATCCGTATAAAATATCTCTCCAAGGTGCACATTCTGGTTCGTTATAATTGCCTGCATTGACGCCTTTTTTCTCACGATAATAGTCCGCAAACTCTGCCATCGTCATATCGACAAGTTTGCCCTCTTTCTTTAAATCACCGTAATACTTACAGCCATCACTGTAAGATTTATACAAGAGTTCATACGGCTGTTCCCAGCGTCCCATTTTATTCATCCAGCCCGGTCCTACAAACATCATATTGTAGGAATAACCATTATTGTATTTCGCAAGATCGCGGTACTGATCAATTAAATTGTAAAGATATGGATACTCCCATGTCTTTGTGTCATAAATCATGCCGCGCAGTACGTTCTGCGGATGAGTGCCAAAGTTTGAACCATTTCCATCATAACAAGCAATTAAATCTCTTGAAAGATGTGGAATTGCTACAATGCCAGAATCCTCTTCGGCATTTGCCGCTGGTGCGTGTGTGTTCTGCTTCGAAGGAATCCACGGTGCCCAAGGGCCGCCGTCAAACAGCGTATACCATGAATTATTGCAGGTATGATATGCCTTAGGGCCTTCCTCCCAGCAGGTTGCAACGGCACACTTTACAGAAGGATACTTTTCCTTAATGTAATTTGTTAAGTCGGCGTCCATATAGTAAGAACCTGTTGACTCTGGATAAAATCCAAAAATCTCATAAAACTTTTCAAATACATCATTGACAATCGCCTTTTTGTCCTCCATGGAGAACATCCAAATACAAAAGTCCTTTGTCTTGTACTTCTCGCGGAACTCTTCACAAGGAAGTCCCAATAGCGAAAGCGCAATCTCATCGCCATATTCTTCATGGTCATGCTTTGCGATTTCTACCGCTTCCTGATTAAACAAAGCAGCATACGTCATCTGGATCGTTACCTTTAAACCGTTCTCATGCGCCAGCCTCTGCTGTGTTTTGAAAATATCAAGAGATTCTGTTAAAAGCGCCTTATCTCCGATATCCTCCTCTTTTCCCTGCCCTGTTACCGTTGCAGAATACTCCGGAACCATTTCCGGACGATGGATAATGTTTACGACAAATTTATCCACTGTTTTCCCTCCTTATCTGGGATCTTAAATCCCTTTAAAATCAAATGATAAAGTTAACTTATTTGTTCCCTCCAGCAAATACTCCGGATGCGGTCTTGCGCCCCAGCTATCGTCACCGCCGACACCCATCTGCATCAATGCCACACGCACCACCGTATAATAAACAGGCGGAAGTTCATACATATGCATAGCATTTTCCAGTTCGTGCGGGGTATAAGGCAGTACATTTACACTTAAATTCTGACCACTAAATAGAACCCCACGTCCTTTATTGTCGGTAATCCAAGCCTTGCGAACGCCTGTGTGATTGCCGCATTCCTGCGGAACAAGGTACTCTGCCATATTTTCCGTTACTTTTTTATGAAAAATACCAAGTCTGCCGCCGCACTCACGGTCACAGTAGGTATCTGCTGGCCCTAGACCATACCACGCAAAATTTTCTAAATCTGCGTCAAATTTATAGAGCATACCAAACTCTGGCATATCCCATTGCCAATTATCATTGGAATTTTCAATTCCTTTCGGTGGTTCATAGCTTAATGTGGTGTGAATTGTACCGTCGCCTGTTATTGTATAAGACACTTCACACTCCGATTCTGGTACTGTTGGCAGATAGTATGTGTACGTTACACATACACTGTCCTTTTGGATTGAAATAACCGGATTCTGTTTATCGACACCGTCCTTAAACGGGCGCTGATAAAGACTTGCTGTTTTCCACTGCGCATAGCGGTACGGCATCTGACAGCCAACATCATTGTCCGTCGGTGCACGCCAGAAATTGGGCTTTGGAATCGCCTGAATCAGTTCTCTGCCGCCGTAAACATACGATACCAGACCTTTTCCACCTTTATCAAATAAAACCTCAAAATGTGTTCCACGCACACCAATATTATAAGTTCCATCGGCAACTTCTATCGGCGGCAATTCCTGCATTTCCTTTGTGTTCTCCGGATTATCCAAAACAGTATAAATCCCCTGTCCAAATGCGACTTCATAACCACATTTTGCCCAGAGAGTATCTTCTTTTAGTACAAAGGATACCATTACCGTGTACTCACCATTTACTGCTGCCTTCCAAGGCATATCGCTGCGCCAAGGCGTCTGATATGGAAACAATGGTAATGCATATGTTTTGCTTGCAAGCGGTTCTACATCTGTTTCTACAAAGGTTTCTGCCACTGTTTCGCCCTCTAAAGCAAGCGTCACCATACAATTGTAATCCCTGGTATTTGTGAATAGATTTTTGTTTATCACCTCAAATGTATCTTCTGCAACTTTTATCTGAATATTCTGATAATTGAATTTTACTTCTTGCATTTTCGGAGAAGGCTCGCGTGTACCGCCGTAAACAATACCATTTCCACTAAAATTATAATCACATGGTCTGTCATCAAAATCACCACCATAGCCAAGCACTTCCTTGCCATATCGATCTTTATGATAAATAGATTGATCAATATAATCCCAGATAAAACCGCCCTGATATAATGGCTCTCTATCGCTTAAATCGGTGTATTTATGCATACCACCACAGGAATTGCCCATTGCGTGCGTATATTCGCATAAAATAAATGGCTTACTTCGATCCTTCTGCAAAAAGTCTTCTATAAATTGAGCGCTTGGATACATTCGGCTTTCCATATCTGATGTCGCATTATAGCGTCTGTCGTTACTTATGCCCTCGTAATGCACCAAACGCGTATTATCTAGTTCATGAAGTCGTTTTGACATTTCATAAACCACACTGCCACCAAAGGACTCATTCCCGCACGACCAGATTAAAATAGAGGGATGATTTTTGTCACGCTGATACATAGAATCAATACGATCCAACAAAAGCGGCTGCCATTCCTTGCGATCACCTGGAAGAGCACGTTCTATCGGCCAGATTCCTTTATGCACAAATTCCCACATACCATGTGTTTCCATATTGCACTCGTCAATTAGGTAAAGCCCATATTCATCACATAACTCATACAGCTTGGAATCATTGGGATAATGACTGGTACGGATTGCATTGATATTATTTTGCTTCATTGTAATAATATCCTTGCGCATTTCCTCCTCATGCGGAACACGCCCAAATCGGGCACTAAATTCATGACGGTTTACGCCCTTAAATACAATGCGTTTTCCATTCAGGGTCATTATGCCGTTTTCCATTGCAAACCGCCGAAACCCAACCTTCTGCGGAATGACTTCTATTATATTGCCTGCGGCATCGGATATAGTCAGGCACAAATCATAAAGCACTGGCTTTTCCGCACTCCATAGCTGTGGTTTCTCTATTTTAAGCACGAACGGTGAATTTTGTCCCTCTATAAGCGTAGATTCTAATTCTGCAATAGTTTGATTTTTAAAAGATAACACTGCCTTAATATTTATTGTACTGGCTTTTTGCAGCAGTGTTTCACCATTTTCTACATTCTCATTATTTTGTGGCACTTCTCCCTTGGTTTCAGATTCCTCGTTGCGCAATGGATTCTCCGTTTGTGCAATGCACAATGTCGGCACAATCTCCAACTCCGCACTGGTATAATCTTTACTCAGATTCGTTCTTATCCTTAAATCACTGACATGTATGTCAGGTATTGCATAAAGGTACACACTTCTAAAAATTCCTGAAAAGCGGAAAAAATCTTGATCTTCACACCAACTTCCGCTTGTCCAGCGAAAAACCTGCACAGCAAGTTTATTTTCACCTTGCTGCAAAAATGATGTTAGTTCAAATTCGGAAGGCGTAAAGGTATCCTCACTGTATCCGATATATGTGCCGTTGCACCAAAGCGCAAAACCGCTCTCCACCCCCTGAAAAGAAATAAATATTCTTTTGCCGGCAAAGCGTTTGGGGATTGTCAAATATTTCACATAACTTGCAACAGGATTAAACCGTGTGGGAATTTCCCCAGGCTCTATAACTTCGTGACCGTCCCAAGGATATTGGACATTGACATATTGCGGCTTTCCATACCCCTCCATCTGGATATGCGCTGGTACATGAATATCCTCCCAGCTTTTACAATCGTAATTTATTGCTTCAAAGCCTTTGGGTGCTTCCCCGAGCTTGGATGCATACCGAAATTTCCATAAGCCATCCAAGCTTTCCTTAAAATATTCCTTCTTTTGTACCATATCACATACATTCTGATAATATTTATGATCAGAGTGCGCCGGTACTCGATTCTCTCCAAAAAACGCTGGGTCTTTTATCTTCTCGTAATCAAAATATTGTGCTTGCTGCGTGTAAATCGCCTCCTTTTTGCTATCTTTCTCTTATTCTCGCGACCGTTTAGGTTTACCTTTCTGCCCAGCACGTATTGCCCGCTGATACAATATGGTCTGTGTAGAAATTGGAAAATCTTAACGGTCGTTAGTATATTTGCCATTGGCAATCCGATAATTTGATAATTCACCGCTTATAAATGCCTTTGTATTTTATTTATATCCACCACTCTGGTGTAAGCTGTCCCAATGTAATGATTCGCTTTGTTTCATAATCAAGCATAATTTCAATATTTTGGTAATCGGTGGGCATTAGCTGCACCATCAATTCACGGCAAGCACCGCAAGGTGCGCCTGTCTTGCCATCTGGCATAATGGCAAGCACCTTTTCTATTTTATCTTCGCCGTTTGTAAGCATATTGAAAATAGCATTCCGTTCGGCGCAAATGCCAAGTGTTGAACAAGTATCAACACAAACACCAGTATAGATCTTACCCGATACAGAGCGTATTGCCGCAGCTACACCACCAGCTTCAATATAATTGGATACAGTTCTTGGTTTTTGCACTGCCTTTGCCGCTTGGTAAAGCTGTTCCCATATATTATCCATGAAAGCCCTCCTCTCTTATACCTTACCACCCTTTCAGCGCAGAAATCTTATATTCTTGCAGTTTCCCCTCATGGTTATCGGGACGTTTTTTCCATTGATAGGGGGAAGTGCCAATAATACGGCGAAAATTCCGGTTAAACGTTGAGGGCGTAATAAATCCAACTTTCTCTGCAACATCTTCCATACTGATATCCGTTTTATCAATCAGTTCACATGCTTTCTTAATACGCACAAAATTTACATATTCAATGGGTGTCATATTCATTTTTTCCTGGAAAACACGCCGAAAATGGGTTTCGCTCATATGGCATTCCCGCGCTAAATCCATAATTTTAAAATTTTGTGCATAATTTTTATCTACATATGCAATTGCATTTTCTAATTGCAGGCTGCTTTTATATCCGGCTGAATCTGCTGCTTTTCCATTAAAACGGGCTATCTCAAATAACAGCGAATATGCCAAACCTTTTACGCAATCTTGATAATATGCACTTTTGTGCTGCATCTGCTCAAACATCGCACGAACTAATGTTGCAATCATTGGATTATCTTCTACATGAATAAAAAATGCTTGATGATTAATGGATTTCATTAGTTCGTTGATTTCTTGGGAGGATTTTCCCCACGGTTTTAGGATATCTTCTGGGTTCATAAAAATATATTCCCAAAATGCCTTGACATCTGTGTCACTTTTGGTTACATGAAGGTAATTGGCTGGAATGCAAGAAAGCATACCTGCGCCAAAGCGGTGCTTTTCGTCCTCAAACTCCAAATCCCCTTCGCCATAATGACAGTAACCAATTTCCATTAAATTATGGAAATGCTGATTATGAATATTTTGACCGTACACCTGTATCCATTTGCTGCCCATTAATGCTAGCACCGGCTCATCCTGCGGCACTTCATAGATCCGAAATTCAGCGGGCTGCTTTTTCTTCTTTGACATTTCGATACCCCCAGTGTGTTTCGCCTAAATAATTACCTTTGTAGATTCCCTTGCAACAATTTGATAGCCTAACAGCGTTTTTCCCCGCACTTCTTCACCTTGGATATAATCAAGCAATATGGAACAGGTCAACGCGCCTAACGCTTTATCATCAAAAACAAGCGACGTGATCGCTGGCTTATTGTTTCTTAACAGCGAACTATCGTAAAAAGATACTACTTGTATCTGATCTGGTACCACAATCTGGCTGCGTGATAGTATCTGCAATACAATGGAGCAAATGGCATCATCCATGCATACAATACACTCTGCATTTTTGCTGCACAGTGCATTCACTGCCTGCTCTACTTGCTCCAGTGTCATGCAATCGTTGTAAATCATATGTTCCATATCCAATATTCCCGCTTCTTGCACTGCTTCCTGATAGCCTTGCAGCCTTGTGCGGTTTACAACATATTCACTGCTGCCGCCAATCAACCCAATACGCTTTATGCCATTTCGAAACAATCGTCCTACAAGTTCACGACATCCGGCTTTATGGTTATTATCTGCCTGAAGAATCTCCTTATCCCTTGAAGTTCCCATAAGAACAAAAGGTACTTGCCGTTCTTTAAGAAAACTTGCCGCCTTATCCTTTACCATAGAACGGCTTAGAATTACACCATCTACCTTTCGGTTTGCAATCATACGTTCGATATTATCCAGACAGCCATCTGTAATTGTCACCAACATTACATCATAATCGCGTGCAGATGCTGTTTCACAGATTCCTTGCATACTATTCTGAAAAAATGGCATATCTACAAGATTGCAATCGCCGGGAATTGCAAGTGCAATATTGTAGGTTTTCTGTTGTGCCAATCCTTTTGCGATAACATTGGGCTTATAGTCGTTTGCTTCGATATATTCAAGAACTTTCTGCCTAGTTGCTTCACCAATACGCCCTTTTCCAGAAATGGCTCTTGAAACTGTGGTTTTCGATACTTGGAGCGCTTCTGCAACATCTGAAATTGTAATTTTTTTCATTTCCAACTTATCATTTCGAAATGTTTTCATCTGCGCCCCCTCCTCTTAAAAATGCAAAACTTGTCACATCAAACATACCATTTACAGCATAATTTCTAATACTTGATTGGATTTATAAGGCTGAAATAAATTTATCAAACGCCGCCTGCCCTTTTTCATCCCGTTTAAATACGCCTGCGTGCTCTAGTACCTTCCCAAATACAATACCAACCTCTTTTTGCAAAATATCCATAATATTTTCTTTTGATACTTTGCCATCGTATTTTGGCAGTATCTCCTCGATCCAGTCAGCATGTTTTTCAAGGACTTCGTTTTGGCGAATATCCTCACCTGCAACTATCGCATTTGCAAGCTGTTCCAATTCGTCCTTTAAACGAGATGGCAATACAGCAAGCCCCATAACCTCAATTAAACCAATATTTTCTTTTTTAATATGATGCAGTTCCGCATGAGGATGATATACGCCAAGCGGATGCTCCTGTGTTGTTATATTATTGCGAAGCACTAAGTCCAGTTCATAGTTTACGCCACGTTTTCTTGCAATCGGAGTAATTGTATTGTGTGGTTCGCCATCTGTTTGGGCAAAAATAAATGCATCTTCATCTGTATAACTACGCCACTTTTCCAAAATCACATCCGCAAGCGCGATAATACGATGATAGTCTGCATGAGAAAGACGGATAACAGACATTGGCCACTTTACAATACCAGACTGTATATCTTCAAAACCTTTTACTTGAAATGTCTTCTCAACGAGTGCCTTCGCCATTGCAAACTCATAATTTCCACCTTGGAAATGGTCATGACTCAAAATAGAACCACCAACAATCGGCAAATCTGCGTTAGATCCAACAAAATAATGTGGGAACTGCTCAACAAACTCAAACAGCTTAACAAAAGTATTATGTTCAATCCGCATAGGAATATGTTGGCTGTTAAATACAATACAATGCTCATTGTAATAAACATATGGCGAATATTGAAATCCCCACTGACTGCCCTGAATCTGCACAGGGATAATTCTGTGATTCTGTCTTGCAGGATGGTTCACACGCCCTGCGTAGCCTTCATTTTCCATGCAAAGCTGGCATTTGGGATATCCGCTCTGTTTCGCATTCTTCGCCGCAGCAATTGCTTTCGGGTCTTTTTCCGGCTTGGAAAGATTAATTGTAATGTCCATCTCTCCATATTCCGTTTCTGCCTTCCATTTCTTGTCACGTGCAATACGATAACGACGGATATAATCTGTATTTTGACTAAATGTATAATACCAGTTTGTCGCCTCTTTTGCTCCTTTTTCTCGATACAGCTTCTGGAATGTATAAATTACATCTGATGGACGCGGCACTAATGTTCCCATTATCTTTGTATCAAACAAATCCCTGTATACAATACTGTCATCTGGCAATAATCCTTGTTCTGCCGCATAATCCAGCATTTCTTTTAAAAGTCCTTCTAAATCAAATGCCGCAGGGTCTGTAATCTGTTCGATGGGCTGCTCCTCGCTAAATTCTTCTATTCCAAAAAGCTCTAACAAACGGTTTATTGTATACACTCTGTCCGCGTTATCCAAAAGACCTGCTGCAATCCCATAATTTACAAGTGCTGTAATATTTTTTGTAATCATATTTTATCATCCCTTTTTATTTAGATTTATCTATTAATTTATCGTTCAAGAATTTAAAGCATCATCGGGCCATCACCAATCTCTACAACATAGAAGTCTGCCGCATAACCAATTTTTTCCTGATATGCCTTGCCGACATTTTCAATAAATGTATCTACACAGTTTTCTTTTACAATGCTAACTGCACAGCCGCCAAATCCTGCTCCTGTCATTCTTGCACCAATAACACCGTCTTGTTTTAACGCCTCCTCTACCAGCGTATCCAGTTCAATTCCCGTTACTTCATAATCGTCACGCAGGGAATCATGGGAAGCAATCATTAATTTGCCAAACAGTTCCAAATTTTTATCCTGCAATGCCTTCACTGCTTTTATCGTTCTCTGGTTCTCATAGACAGCGTGTTTTGCGCGTTTTATCTTGACATCATCCCCAATTAAGGACTTATTCGCTTCAAATTCCTCCTCCGTCAATTCACCCAATGATTTTATATCCAGCTTTGTTTGTAATGCTGCCAAAGCTGCCTCGCACTCACTTCTGCGCTCATTGTATTTGGAATCGCCAAGACCGCGCTTTTTATTGGTATTTAAAATCACGATTTTTGCACCCTCCAAATCAATCGGTGCATACTCGTAAGATAAGTCTGCCGTATCAAGAAAAATCGCAGATGCTTTTTTACCCATTGCAATCGCAAACTGATCCATAATGCCACAATTTACACCATTATACTGATTCTCTGAAAACTGCCCTATTAACGCCAAATCCTGATTTGTAACAGCAAAGCCAAACATATCTTTTAAAATATATCCCGTAAGTACCTCAATAGAAGCAGAGGACGATAACCCAGAACCATTAGGTATATTCCCGTAGTATAAAATATCCAATCCCTTATCCACTTGGAATCCCTTCTTGCCAAAAGCCCATACAATTCCCTTAGGATAATTGCGCCAATCGCCGGCATTCTTTTCCTCAATATTTGACAAAGTACATTCGCCAACACCGCTTGTTTCAAAATTCATAGAATACAAACAGAGTTTATCGTCCTTGCGCAGCCTTGCAACCGCGTAAGTTCCAATCGTTAATGCACAAGGGAAAACGTGTCCTCCGTTATAATCGGTATGCTCACCGATTAAATTCACACGCCCTGGTGCAAAATATACCTTCGCCCCCTCTGTGCTACCGAAAACTTCCTCAAATTTCTTTAATAGTGTTTGTTTCATGGTGATTTTCCTTCCTTTCTTTCTATAGTTTATATTGCTTAACAGTTACAATAATCTCTTATCACTTCCAACGCTGGAAGCGCATTACCATTATAGTCAAATAGCGCTTGATTTGCCCACTCATTTCCGCCGGGGCCTGCTTCTTTAATATAGGCAAGCGCTGCGTCCGTTGCCCAGCCGCTGCCTGCAACAGGAAGCCAGCCAGCCTCCCAATAGAAAAATCCTCTTCCCTTATTCTCTGGAACTTGTTCCACGGTTTTTAAAAAGGCTTTCATAAATGCACATTGTCCTTGTTCTGTCATGGGAAAGGGGACTTTTTCACAAAGTGCAGGTTTAGTTGCCATACCTTTTCTATTTTCAGCAGAAAGTTTCTCATATTCTGCATAGTCCTCTACGGTATGTCCCATAGACACTTCTGCAATCACCAATTCCTTGCCAAACCGCACTGCAATATCGTTCATATTGTTTGATAGGTCATCGAGTGTGCCATGCCAGAATGGATAGTAGGAAAGTCCGATAATATCAAAATCCTCACCTTGATTCTGATTGATATATTGGTCAAACCATTCTCTGTAAAGGGCATTGTTTCCGCCATTGTCGAGATGAATCATAATTTTTGCTGTAGGGCATGTCTCCTTAACTGCACGAATGCCAGAGCTGACAAAACGCGCAATATTGCCGTAATTGGGAACCTGCCCCTCCGGCCACAACAACCCGTTAGAGAGTTCATTTCCAACCTGTACCATATCCGGTGCAGCGTCCTCTTGTATTAAATGCTCCATTGTTTCTTTGGTAAATTCATAAACCGCCTGCTCTAACTGTTCCACATTAAAATGTTCCCATGCTTTTGGCTTTCTCTGTTTACCAGGATCTGCCCAAAAGTCACTGTAATGAAAATCCAATAAAAATCCAAGTCCTGCTGCTTTCACACGTTTCGCCATACGCAACATTGTATGATAATCTGTATTTCCTGCACCATATGGCTCGCCTTCTGGTGATTTCGGATCATTCCAGATACGCAGCCTAATATAATTTGTGCCATAGCTTTTTAGAATCGTAAGCAGATCTTTCTCTTCGCCATTGTCATAAAACTTTGCACCTAACTTTTCGATTTCGTCTAATGAAGAAATATCCATCCCTTTTATATAATTTAACATAACAACTCCTATCTGATGTTTTGCAATCAAATTAAAAAAACTAATGCCTCTTTGCAGATTGCGCAACCGCTTGCGCATCTGTATCTATCATAACAGGGAAAAGCATTTCCGTCAATATACTTTCCGCAAATAGCATAGGTTAAAAGTGACGGAAATATTTGTTACATATTACCATATCCTTATTTATACTGCTTATACTGACGAACGTTAAGATTTTCCAATTTCTGCACAGCCCATATTGCATAAGCGGACAATACGTGCTGTGCAAAAAAGAAAATCTAATCGTTCGTGAGTATAACAGTTAAATTTTCCGAGTAACCTGACTACATAACGCCAGCCATATACATTTAACCAGTGCAGTACGGTAAATTCTGGCGTTATATAATTTATCTTCTTTTCAACCCTTAACATTCTTGCTGCTTGTTATGAAACAATCCTTTCCAACTCTCTTAAATCTTGAATCTCATAATCAATCCGCAATGTACTTCGATTGGGATTTTGGTACGGATTGTACCAGCAGCAGCGTATTTTTGCGTTGTTGCCGCCTTGTATATCGCTAGTAAGAGAATCGCCTACAATTAATATCTCGTCCTTTTGATAGTCACCGTCTTTTGCAATTGCTTTCAAAACAACGTCAAAAAAAGTACAATTGGGCTTCTCTGCACCGATTTCATCCGATATAAATATCCCATCCAAAAGTTGATCTAACCCCGATTTTGCAAGCTTTCTCTGCTGTGTGGTCAACGCACCATTTGTTACTGCATACTGCTTTACCTTAGTCTGTAAACGCCGTACCAGCTCTCCACCCTCATCATTAAAGAATACATGATCACCCAGCCGCTTCTGGTATTCTTGATTAAACGGCGCTGCCAAATCTACCAAAATGCCCTGTTTCTGAAAAAATTCTTCAAATCTGCCAACTAGCACTTGCTGCTTTGTAATTTCATTTCGTTCTAAACGCTCCCAATATACATGATTAATGGCTGAATAGATTTCCAGCATTTCATCGGTGCATTCCCCTAACTGAAAAAGTGCAAAACATTTTCGCAAAGCATAGCGCATTGCTTTATCAAAATTCAATAATGTCCCGTCAATATCCCATAATATAACCTTTATCATATTCCAAGCCCCCACTATTATTCATGTTGAAACATATCCTTTTCATTATATCATATCACTATTTATATGGTAAAAGGAACCGTCTAAACTTCTTTTCATACTCTATAATAGTATAACCTTTATCACAAAAAGGAGCAATCAAATTATGGCTATTGGTTATTTATTGATACAAGCGCGAACGGCACATGATGCAGTTCCGTTGAGCGGCGTACAAATAAGAGTTCTGGATTATCAAGGAAATAGTGTCTATGAACTGACAACGGATGAAAGCGGAGAAACGCAGCGGATTCCATTAGAAACATTGGATCGAAGTTTTTCAGAAAATCCATACTTTACTGGAACTCCCTACATAAACTACAACGTACTTGCTCAAAAAAACGGATTTCGCTCACTTTATGTTTCGAATATCCCTATTTTTGATGGCGAAACAGCAATTCTGCCACTTGCCTTCATCCCTATGCAGGAAATAGAGCGTCTTCCATCACAAATGGAAATCAATGTGGGAAAGCCTGCTGTAGCCATGACAGGCGCACGGAATCAGGTAGGTATTACTGATAGTACGCCATATGTACTGCGCCAGGTCATTATCCCCAATCCAATCACAGTACATCTCGGCGCACCAAACGCATCTGCTACAAATGTGCAAGTATCTTTTCCAGATTATGTTAAAAATGTAGCCAGCAGCGAAATTTATCCCACTTGGCCAGCAGCGGCATTAACCGCAAATATTTATGCTATTATTACCTTTGCATTAAACCGCGTATTTACAGAATGGTATGTGGGCTGTCAGTTTTCCCTAAATTATACTGGCGAGTGCTTAAATTTACCAATATCGCCGACTCACGAGCGTAATTAACTTGAGTGATATGGTAAAATTTATTGCTCGTGAGTATATTTCTGATTTGTTTGACAAAACGCCTGTTTGCTGATCTTTAATTGTATCTTAATCTGCTTACTGCCAACTTCTATCCGCTCAATAATTTTTGATAAAATTATCTTTTTTAAATGGGTATCTGCTTCCAGAAATTCTGCGTTCCAATCCGGCGTTATCTGTGCGAACTTCTGAATATTCTGTTTATTTTTCTCAGTCTTGTCAAACTGTTGTTCTTTTTGCTTCAACTGTCTATTGATTTCTTCTCTTTGCTTTTTATGATTTTCTAATAAATCTGACAAAGTTTCTACGCTAAATTTTCCCTCTCCCCGCAAGGCACGTGGAATCTGGGCTTCCAATGTTTCAATATCCTTCTGTATGGTTTGCTGCTGCCTGCGGGATTCCTCAATTGCTCTTAGCATTGCTTGGCATGCTTTCCCTTGCCTTTGCATTAATTCTGCACAAATATCACACGATTTTAAATTTGCAAAGTATGGGCTAAGCGCATGGAAAATAACGGCTTCCAGTTCCTGTGCTGAATAGATTGCCGCTCCTTGACAGCTTACGGAAGCACTGGCTTTGCGCGTGCATTTATATCTAAGACTTATTTTCTTTACTGTTGTACCATCCTTGCGTGTCCAATGATCATAACGAGAACCATTTGTCAGCCGACAGCCGCAGGAGGCACAGTAAAGCATCCCCATTAAAGGCAGTTTTCCCGCAGTTGTCACCATATAGGAATCTTTTTGGCTGCTTCTATTTGCTTTGCGCTGTTCTCTTAACTGCTGTGCTTTATGCCATATTGTTGGGCTGACAATCTGCAATTGTTCTAATGGTTTCTCTGAAAATATCCATTCCTCTGTGGGATTTCTCTGGTAATGATTTCCATGCGAACGCCGATTGTAAGTAAGATAACCCATATAAATTGGATTTTTCAAACGGTCTGATATGGTGCTGGCTTTCCATTCCCTTTTGCCAATCGCTGGAATATGTTGTTGATTTAGTCGCTTGGCAATGGCAAAAGCCCCAAGGTTTTCTTCTACTGCCAAGCGGAATATTTCTTTTACAACATTTGCTTCCTGCTCCACAATCCGCAGTTCCTTTAAACTTCTGCCATGGCTGCCAATGTCCCCGCTGTACACCAATTCATAACCGTATGGCGCATACCCTCCTATATGTTTTCCCTGCTTCACCATTTCCTGCTGCGCCGCTTTCACACGTTCTCCCGTTTTGCGTGACTCTCGCTCATTTGACCAAAATTTAATAAAAAGCGTAAGGCGATCGGTATCCTCCTGTGTTCCCAACAGCCCTTCCTTGATCGTCCAAACTTCGATGCCGAACTGGTTTAGCGTAGCAATATACATATTGTACTCTTCCTTTCTGCCGATTCTATCAGACATAAAGGTCAACAGTACATCAAATTGGCGCGCTTTTGCATCCTCTAATATTTGTAACAGCACTTCTCTGTCTTTTACCGTATTTTTGTAGGCACTGACCGCTTTTTCTATATATTCTTTGTCAAACACCCAATCTGGACGTTTTGCAATATAATTTGCAATTTCTGCCCGCTGAATAGGAATGTCATCATCATGAAGCTGCTGCTTGGACGATACTCGCAATAAACTCCGCACACGTTTCTTCGTTTCCATGCAATTCATTCCCCTTCATTATGATTTATTCTTTTATTTATTATGTCAGATGTTACTTTCTCCAAAAAGTTTCTTTTTAACAAAGTTACAATTTCTTCCTCTGCCTGTTGATCATCCACCGATCCAAGAAATGATATTTCTATCTGATATTTTGTATAAGGGGCTTGCTGTATGGTCGGTTTCACATCCATAAAATCTGACCTCTGTATCATTCTTTGTTCTTTCTAGCATATGCGGGGACAAATTTGCTTATTCATTCGTAAGTAGGATACCAAAACAGGATTTAAGCCCAAGCTTTTTATGGATTCACTTTCATAAACTTTTTATAATAATCCTTTGCTCCCTCCTCTGACAGATTAAATCTTCTCTGAAGTTTCTCTATAATTCGGTATCTTGGAATTCCTTCTTCCTCTATTACCTGATATCTGCGAATTGGTTCTTCCTGGTGATACCCTATTTCTGCTATTAATCCCAATAACACAAATTGCTACCGAATCCCGTCCTATTTTTGATATGGCATCTGCTAATGTAAACATCCCCGTTCTATTTTCTTCCCATTTACCGGAGGCTGCATTTCTTCTGTATCCGTTGTGAATCACGTATTCGCCGCTATCTCTTTTGGTTATACATACCGTGTGAATCATATCTGTAATATCATTTTTATTGTTATAAGCTGTAACAATAATTGCACAAAAGTCGTTTCCGATACGATTTATCACTTCTATATTATTATCCGTAACGGCAATCGTTTCAAATCCCCTCTCTGTAAAATACTCATATATTGCACGTGGGGCAACACCAAATTTACCATTCAGTGCTGCCCCATTTCTTTCAAAACTGCTTATCAATTCGACCATAATGTCTGGCGACACGTTATCCTGTAATGCTGCCAGTGCATTAAATGCGGCGATCACACCGCAGCCCGAAAATGACATATTCGATTTTTTACCATTTCCAAACTTTATCTTTCCCCACTGTGCCTGATTTTCTATATACAAATGTTTATTTATTTTGCTGTCAAGTATATCCTGCGAAAAATAAAGCCTATTTTCATAATGTAATAAGTGGCTGTTTTCTGTGGCATTCTGTCGAATAATATCCTCAGAAATTCTGTTCGATTTTCGCCGCAGCAAATCATATACTGCTAGAACAGTGCCATTTTTTATATGCTTTGGTATAAATGACTTGATAAATTGCATTATTGATTTCATGCCTTCTTACTCCAAATCATCTTTTGCTATCACTATTGATAAATAATGCGTAAGCATAGTCAAATCAACATTTAACGGCTATTATAAACCATGTAATTGCTTACTAGGACTGGCGTCAGCACAGTGTAAAGTGTATATCACACCGTTCTTCGATTTGATATGCCTTAAAATACTGCTCCTCTAGCGGTATCCACTGTTTGGCAAACGGCACATAACCATCCTCGCCGTTACGCGCAAGAATACGCCGTTTCTGTTCTTGTGGCGATACCGTTAGAAATATTCTTAAATCATAAAAATCCCACAATGCTGGATGACAGCTATACGATCCTTCCATAAGGCAGACCTGTTTGGCTTTTATATATACAGGTTCGGCAAGTTTTTGGTTTCGGCATTGATATGGACGATAAACAATCTCTGTTTCCCCCTTTTTCAATGGCTCTAAAATTTCTGCAAGAAAACGCTCATAATCCACATTACCACCTGCTGTCTGCAACCGTAATTCGGTGCGCTGCCACGGCTGTAGAAAAAAATCATCCATATGAAATACACTCCATCCCGCAAGGTCTTGCAAAACTGACGCAAGTGTCGTTTTTCCAGATGCACATCTCCCTTCCACTGCCACCAAAATCGGATTCTTTTTGTTAAGCAGATCTTCCACTTTTGTTATAACTTCCCTTGCGATCACTTCCTTTGTAGTCACTTTTTCTGGGGTCACTTCTTTTATGTTCACTTCTTTTGTAGTCACTTTTTCTGGGGTCACTTCTTTTATGTTCACTTCTTTAGTAGTCACTTTTTCTGGGGTCACTTCTTTTATGTTCACTTCTTTTATGTTCACTTCTTTTTGGGTCACTTTTTCTGTGAACACTTTTTCTAGGGTCACTTCTTCCGTGACTACTTCTTTTGCCGCTGCTTTCATCTAACGAGTTCCTTTCATTGTGTTGGATTGCGCATGATGTTTTCTAAAATGTACTAGCCCCGTGCGATTGAGCATTACCATCATTGCAGGAATAAAAACCAATTGAACGATAATTCCAGGAATTGCATTAAGAAAAGCACCTGCCATAAATGCTTTCCAAGTAAATGCATTTCCGCCAATTCCCAAGAAAATAATCTGTGCCGCCCCCCATACAACACGTCCTGCCAGCATTGCCGCAATTAAAGAGCGGTACAGCGATATCACACACTGCCATTTAGAATGTCCATAAAGAAATCCGGCAACCAATCCATATGTCATCAATTCAAATGCCATTGCCGACGCCGCCGGAAACAGTACAGGCCTCCCAAATACCATTGAGCGCATTATCGGCAAAATAAACCCAGTCACTGCTCCATACTGCCATCCGCAAATTAACCCACACAAAAAAACTGGAATGTGCATTGGTAACATCATATTTCCGATTTGTGGAATCTGCCCTGTAAAAAATGGTAGAATCATGCCAATTGCGATAAACATTGCTGCTAGTGTTAATTTTTTGATAGATTGTTTCATTTCATACATCTCCTTTATCTATTTCCGTAACAGTTCAGATAACCCATTGAACTGTTACGTATCCAACCATTGGAAATCGCTTCGCGATGGGCTGGATACCTCCAACCACTACATTTTATTACGGTCAGCGCAGTAAATGCGCAGACCTACCTGAACGGTTATATAATTCCTTCCTCCTCACGATTTACGAACATGTCACTAAGAAATTCTCTGTTATCTTTTTTATCTTCTTGCTTTTGCATTTGTTATCTTATACTACATAACGCCAGAATTTACCGTACTGCACTGTTTAAACGTACTGTCCATTTTCGTCTTATTCTGTCAGCCCCGCTGTATCGAAGCCGCGGATACAATTTTGACATCACCAACAGCACTGCATACGATCAATATTTTGTATATGGACGTCCAATTTATGAGTCGATTAGCCGGATTGTCGATGACATTTTTAATGAATATCTCCGCAGGCAAGGGCAGACAGCGCCTTATTTTACCTCTTTCTGCAATGGAACAACTGCCACTTGTCAAGGGCTATCACAATGGGGAACTGTATCACTGGCAAATCAAGGATTATCGCCGCTGCAAATTCTACGTTCCTTTTACCCCAAAGATATTGAAATCACAGAAACGCAGGCAATCGCTAATATTCCGTCCTCTTATCCGGGAACACCACTGCGGGTTGGCAGTACAGGGCTTGATGTGCAGACAATCCAAACTTATCTAAACCGGATTCGACAGAATTATCCAGCAATTCCGGCAATTACCGACGAATTAGGCACATTTCAAAACAGTACCAGAGCCGCTGTCACAAAATTTCAAGAGATTTTCCAATTAACACCCGATGGTATTGTAGGGAAATCGACTTGGTATAAGATTTCCAGCCTGTATACGGCAGTCACTAGACTTGCAGAACTTGACAGCGAAGGAACTTCTCTAGGTATTGGAACTGTTCCACCTAATGTGGTACTGCGCCAAGGTTCCCGCGGACAGGATGTTATCACGCTGCAATACTTGTTAGATGTCATTGCTCAATATTATCCCAATGTACCAAGCCCGTTGCAGGATGGAATTTTCGGCAGCGATACGCAACAGTCTGTTATTGCATTTCAACAGGCTATGGGGCTTGCAGCAGACGGTATTGTCGGCACGCTTACTTGGAATGCATTATATAATACTTATCAAGGAATTGAACAGAATGTCCCTTCAAACGGTACCGGCGGTAACAATAGTACAATTGAATATACCGTACAGGCTGGCGACAGTCTTTGGCTAATTGCACAACGATACAACACAACCGTCAATGCAATTAAAAACCTTAATGGCTTAACAAGCAATCTTATCAATATCGGACAGGTGCTGAAAATCCCAGTTTCACAGTCCAATTCACCAATAGAATATACTGTAAGGGCTGGCGACAGCTTATGGTTGATTGCGCAGCGGTACAACACAACCGTCAATGCGATTAAAAATCTCAATGGCTTAACAAGCGACTTAATTAATATCGGGCAGATATTAAAAATCCCTAGAAACTAATTTTATTATAACAAAAATTGTAATGCGAACTGCTTTCGTTATGTAAATGGATTTCTGCTCACTATATGTACATTTTCGTACGGGGCTGTCGCAATAAGAAAAACGTATGCAAGATAGTCTAACATCATGCTGCGATTTATACTATATCTTGTATAATCAAAGCTTATTGCGACAGCCCCTGTGTGACCTGAATTGTAACAGTATTTCTATTGTGACAGCGTTGATTTACTTTTTCGTTTTATAATGATAATGGGTCAAATGTCTTTTTATCGCGGTCATAGTAATATACTTTTCTTGATAATGTATCATTTGGGTCAAATTTTCTATTAATTTCTTTTAAGGAACGAAGAACTACGCGCGGTGATATGCTATCTTTGTGATGGATTCTAGCATCATTAATGCTGGTAAATGCAACATAAAAACTGCTGTCAAACAGTTCTGCAATCTTTTCCTTCACGCCAGGATAAAACATCGCAATTGCGCCGTTTACCTGCCTTGTCGTTGTCACAGTAGGAACCTGCATCTTTCCAATTTTTTTAATATCACTATTCAATGACATAAAAGCCCCACGATCATAAGGCGGTTTAATGCATTCTGTCACAGTCATATACATACGAGGAAGCGCATCAATATTAGTGTTTATCAGCGCGGCTTCCCATACCTCATCAAAATCCCTGCCCCAGCTTTCAAAAACCTCTTTATGAATCTTTGTAGTGCCAAGTCCTCTCTCTTTATTATCATATAGCTTCACATACAAAACAAGCGCAATATCACCGTGAACTTTATGTACTGCTTCTTTTAATTCATACTTATTATCCGTGTAATTAATCGGACGGATAATCAAACGTTCCTTAATCACTTCATAATCCATTAAATGCTTGGCAACATTGTTAATATCCACATCGCGCAGCATCTTAATATTATCATCTATCAGCTTCCAAACTGCACCCCAGCCATTCTTTTGGAACTTCTCGTAAAGCCCCCTCACAGAAAAACGAGTGGTATTGACACTGTATTCATCTCCAAAAGTCAAGACAATAAAATCCCCCATTAATACGTTCGCCTCTACATTGTGATATTTCATATTTGTATTTTGAATAAATTCCAGTTTTTCCTTGTCACCATCTGCGGTATAGCCATCTGGATAAAATTCGTACTCTTTTTCTGTTAAATTCCATTCCATATTTTGCAAAACACCGCTTTTTAGCTGCTCACAAAAATCTTCGTATTCCATATATTTATTTTCCTTTCCTATTGTTTCGTTAATCCTATTTTCTTACTATTTTTCTGTTTATTCATTAGTTTATCATACCTTGCAAAAAAATGCACTGTTTTATTTTCCATTTTAATTTCTGTATGTAACAGTTCATTACTTTTCACACCCACTACTTTGACGTGAGTGTGAAAAGTAACCATTTATTTGACTAAAAATTGAAAATTAGGAGAAACTATTGACAGCAATTTTCACTATTTTATAATTGATTTATGGAGTTCACATTTTTATCACATTTCAATAACAAATGCAACACAAATTTAGTATAAATTATAACCATAGCAACGATAAATCATACGGCACAGCAAAATATCACGCAGTCTGCACAGGTAAACGCCAATAAAATCTGCGCTTACTATCAATTAAAATGGGATTGCAAAAAAGTGCCGCATTAACAAGCGGTGCGACTCGTACACTATCTTAACTGCTTATTTCCTCTACACGAGTCTGCGCATAAATAGGGAGGTTTTTAATATGTACGAAAACGATTATAATAATTCACAGTCCACTAACAATACAAACAATGGTTATTCCGAGTATTATTATACTGCTGGCAATAGTTACGGGCAGACGGGCAATACTCCAAATGGAAAGCAAAAAAAACCCAAGTCATTTGCAAAGAAAGCTGTTTCCATAGCTTGTCTAGGCGCAATCTTTGGTGTAACTGCTGGTGCGGCATTCAGTCTTCCAGCTTATTTCACTACAAAAGACTTAAAGCAGGTAAAAGCGGAAGTGCAGCAGCTTCAGGCAGAGCTGGAAAACAGCAAAAATAATTCTACACTGACTACCACTACCGACTCACTTAGTACATCAAACGCAGCTTTTGAAACAGCATCTACTGCGACGATTACTTCAATTGCCCAAAACTGTCTGCCTAGCGTCGTATCAATTACAAACAAAGGCGTTTCAGAAGTTCGTACAATGTTTGGTACTTACCAGCAAGATACGGAAAGCAGCGGTTCTGGTATTATTATCGGCGAAAACGAATCAGAGCTTTTAATTGTCACAAACTACCATGTAGTATCCGGCAGCAATGAGCTTAGTGTCGTATTCAGCTATGACGAAGCAAATGACGAGCCATCTTTGGTCAGCGCAAGAGTCAAAGGCTATGAAGCTGACAAGGATTTGGCAGTAATCGCTGTTTCTTTGGAAGATATCACAGACGAAATGCGTTCTCAGATTAAGGTTGCAACCATTGGCGATTCCTCGAATCTGGTGCTGGGACAGGATGTTGTCGCTATTGGTAATGCACTAGGCTATGGTCAGTCAATTACAACAGGCATTATTAGTGCTCTTAACCGCGAGGTAACCGTTACTGACGAACAGGGTGGCACTATTACAAACCGTTTAATTCAGACAGACGCTGCCATTAATCCTGGCAACTCCGGCGGTGCTCTTTTAAATATGAATGGTGAACTTATTGGCATTAATTCCGTTAAAGTTTCATCAAGTTCCGTCGAGGGCATGGGTTATGCAATTCCCATTTCTGATGTGCAGTCAATTATTGAGGAGTTAATGTTAAAGGAAACAAGAGATGTTGTACCAGAACAGGCGCAAGGGTATCTTGGTATCGGCGGTACAGATGTAACAACCGATATTTCCGAAACCTATGGAATGCCTGTAGGCATCTTTATCAATAGAATTTATGACAATTCACCGGCAGGAACAGCAGGTCTGTCAAAAGGCAATATTATTACTAAATTCGATGGTCAGACAGTAAAATCCATGAGTGAATTAAAAAGTCTGCTGACCTATTACCGTTCCGGTGAAACCGTTGAAATTGTGGCTATGATACAGGGAAATAACGGGTATTCTGAACAGAAGTTCTCCCTTACATTAGGCACCAAGGATATCTTTGGCGATGACGCCGAAGAACAGCAGCAGGAGAACCGTAATGACGAAAGAGATTTTGACTACTTAAATCCGTTTGGTTCTTTCTGGATGCCATAAAAATTGCTTATATCTAATTTTTGTTTCACTTTTCTCATATCCCCTTTTAGGAGAAGGGCGGCTTTGGAATTTTCAAAGCCGCCCTAAAATCATTTATACTCACGACCAATTAGATTTTCCTTTCTGCACAATACATATTGCCCACTTATGCAATATTGGCTATGCAGAAATTAGAAAAGCTTAACAGTCGTTAGTATAAGCAGAAAAGCTTTTATTTTATTTTGCATAACTCTGCTGCGGTCTGTGCCGCAAGCCTTGCATTATTAAATACAAGTTGAATATTAGAGTCAAGGCTGTCGCCTCCGGTAATCTCTTTTACTTTTGCCAATAAAAATGGCGTTGTATCTTTTCCATGAATCCCTTGGCGCTTACTCTCAGCAATTGCTTCATCAATCGCCTTATTAATCACTTCCGGATCCATAGAATATTCCTCTGGTATGGGATTCGTCACAAGCATACCGCCGTTCAACCCAACTGCTTGTTTTACAGAAAAAGCTTCTGCCAATTCCTTTGGTGTATTTAACTGATAATCCACACCGAAACCACTTTTACGGGTATAAAATGCAGGCAGTTCATTCGTACCATATCCGATGACTGGTACACCTTTTGTTTCAAGATATTCTAATGTAAGCCCCAAATCAAGAATCGACTTCGCCCCCGCACAAATAACCATTACAGGTGTCATCGCAAGCTCCTCTAAATCAGCAGAAATATCCATTGTTGTTTCCGCCCCTCTATGCACACCGCCGACACCACCTGTTGCAAACACCTTGATTCCTGCCAAGCTTGCAATAATCATTGTCGTCGCAACTGTCGTCGCACCGTCCATTCCTTTTGCTACAATAATTGGGAGATCACGTCTGGAAACTTTCGTTACTGCCGAACCCGTTTTGCCAAGATGCTCGATTTCCGCCTTTGTCAAACCGGCTTTTAACTTGCCGCCAATAATTGCAATCGTTGCTGGAACTGCGCCATTATCCCGAATAACCTGTTCTACTTTTAAGGCTGTTTCCACATTCTGCGGATACGGCATACCATGTGAAATAATCGTGGATTCTAACGCTACTACTGGCTTGTTCTCTGCAAGGGCTTCTGCTACTTCCTGTGATATGTCTAAATATTGGTTCATATAAAATCCTCCTTATTCATAATATCCTAAATTTAAAATATCCTAATTCATAATTCGTGGCTGTCGCATTAAGACAAACGGATACAAGATAGTCTAACACTGTGCTAAGATTTATACCATATCTGGTATTATCAAAGCTTATTGCGACAGCCCCTTATAATACAATATTTGCGCGCGCTGCTGCTTCTGCAATGCTTAACTGTGGATTAATCGTCTGCTTACTTTCAATCGCAATACTTGACGCTGCTGCTGCCAGCCTTGCACTGTCCTGTAAAGAAAGGTTTCGCGTATATGCATACGCCAGTGCAGCAATAAATGCATCTCCGGCTCCGGTTGTATTGACAAGCTTTCCCTCTATTACAGGCTCATAAAATGCCTTTTGTCCATCCGTGCAATACACACCATTTTTGCCTAGTGTAATAAAAATATTTTTGACTCCTTTTGCAAGCAATGCCTCCGCTGCTGCTTCTAATGATGTTTTATCACATATGGCAATACCACTTAATATTTCAGCTTCCATTTTGTTGGGTGTAATGGTATGCAGCTTTTCCAAAATAGGCAAAAGCTTGCCTGCCTTTTTGCCAGAAACCGTTTCTCCAAACAATGGTATTTTGCAGTGATCTGCAATATAGCATAGTGTTTCTTGGGGAATATTGGTATCGACAACCGCAAGCTTTCCAAAATTGATTTTATCCATTTTTCTGCTGATAAATTCTGGTGTTATTTTGTCGTAAATCTTCATATCCGATATTGCAACATGCATTTCTCCGGACTGATCGGCAATATAAAGATATGTCGAGGTTGCGACATCTTGGGCATATAACGATTCTTTAATATCAATTCCCAAACTATCACAATTATCAACAATCTGGCGCGCATACATATCATTTCCCAACGCCGTTATAAACTTTACCTCTGCGCCCAACAATGCAATATTATGCGCTATATTTCTTCCGACGCCGCCAAGCGATATTGTCGTTGTCCCTGGATTGGAATCGCTATCAATAAGTATTTCATCCGGCACACCGCCAATATCCATATTGGCGCCGCCGATAACTGTACAATATAAAGGTGTATTCATAATATATCCTTTGCCCTGAATATATCCTTTCCTCATTAGGTTCGAAATATGGACTGCGACCGACGAGCGTTTAATTCCTGCCTTCTGCGCCAGTTCCTCCTGTGATATCATAGGATTTTCTGCAATCCAATGAAAAATTTGCGCTTCTCTGTCCGTCATACACTCCTCCTATTTTGGGGCATCGTGCAACTTTTGCTTACGATACAACTTTTGTTTATAATTATATCATAGCAGTTTTGGAAAACTTTGTCAAGGTTAGAATTTCTTAACAAATAATTGACAGTAACAGTTCAGATAACCCATTGAACTGTTACGTATCCAGCCATTGGAAATCGCTTCGCGATGAACTGGATACCTCCAACCACTACATTTTATTATGCGATTGACATTATTTCTGATATTGCTGCTTTGCTTTTGGAATGTAAAATAAATGGCACGGTAAACCTATGTGAACTAAATGGGAGTGAATTGGACACGGATACACCAGACATCCGTATTACTGCCACACCAGAAGAACATAAAATAATAAACGACGTTTTAAAGGATTTTGTGGCAAATCCACTCGCATATAATGTTACCGAAATAGAAGAACCCGAAGACACACGTGCAACCGCCGCAGTCTGCAAAGCTTTAAGAGAAGAACTGTATGAACAAGAGAGTTATACTGACGATCGTTAATATTTTCCAATTTCTGCCAGTCCATATTGCATAAGCGGGCAATGCGTGCTGTACAGAAAGGAAAATCTAATCGTTCATGAGTATAAGTATTATTGCAACAACAAAATGAAGTTACTTTTCACACCCACGCCAGATTTGGGCATAACAATACACCGATACTACAA
>CBCOYO010000026.1:26832-29838 GCA_965114465.1 uncultured Lachnospiraceae bacterium | reverse complement strand
CCTAAAAAAATATGTTAAATTAATATTAATATATTAACTAAATATTAAAACTAAATTAATCAAATTAGTTATTAATAATTGCGGAGGTATTTAGGTGAAAAAAGGTAAAAAATTAATGCTATCAGCGTTAACTGTATTAATGCTTTCGGGATGCACAAAGGAGCAGAAGGAGAACGCAGTTTCGGACAAAACAATAAAAACGGTAGATTATGAAGCGGAAACCGCCAGGCTGTTAGGCGGCACAAGTATTCAAAAAGAGGAGAATATGGAGTATGTAGAAGGATTTCAAGAAGATGCGGATGGAATGGAACTGGATATTTTCATTGATACGACAGGGTTTTATGACATTCATATCATTAATCGAAGTGCGGATGGAGGATATAAAGAAAACTATTTGTTGGTAGATGGCAGCAAAATGGGAAATTTTGCAATAGAGGGAACAGAGTTTACGGATTCTAAGCTGCGGCGTGTCTACCTGGAAGAAGGGAAGCATACGGTGTCTATTATGAAATATTGGGGATGGATTCATGTGGATAAAATACAGATAGCACAGTCGGCACCGTTAGATGAAGAACGGTTTCATATAGAGCCAGCGCTGGTAAATCCAAATGCTGCAGATTGTGCGAAACGGCTGATGACATATTTGTGTGATATTTATGGGAAAGATATTCTTTCAGGGCAATATTGCGATATGGGGATGTATGGGAAAGAAAATGCTGTGATATGGAAAACAACAGGGAAATATCCTGCGATGCTGGGATTGGATTTTATTGAATACAGCCCATCAAGAGCAGCGCACGGCAGCACCTCTAAGGCGGTGGAATATGCTATCGAATATTGGGAGTCGGGTGGTGTGGTTACGTTTTGCTGGCATTGGAATGCGCCAGAAAAGTATCTTACAGGGGAATGGTATTCTGGTTTTTATAAAGAACATACCAATATTGATCTTGCTAAGATTATGAATGGGGAAGACGAGGAAGGATATCAGCTTTTAATGGAGGATATTGATGCGATTGCTGAGCAGATGCTTAAACTGCAGGAAGCAGATGTGCCGATTTTGTGGCGTCCGCTTCATGAGGCAAGTGGCGGCTGGTTTTGGTGGGGCAATGCAGGCGCGGAAGCTTACAAGCAGCTTTATAAGCTTTTGTATGATCGGCTAACAAATGAGTATCAAATTAATAATTTAATTTGGGTATGGAATGGGCAGGATGCAAATTGGTATCCAGGCGATGAATATGTGGATATTATCGGAGAGGATATTTATCCCGGAGAGCGGGTTTATACGCCACAGACTGCGAAATATTTGGATGTACTGGACTATACGCCCACTAAGAAAATGGTGGTGCTTTCAGAAAATGGATGTTTATTTGATCCGGATATTGCGCTGCGTGATGGTGCAATTTGGGGATATTTTGGCACTTGGGGTGGAGAATTTGTTGCGCAAAATGTAAATATTAATCTGCTGTCTGAGCAGTATACTGAAGAGGAAATGGTGAAAAAAGTTTATAATCATGAGCATGTAATTACAAGAGATGAACTGCCCGACTTGAAAAATTATCCACTGCGTTAACAAAGAAAAATTTATAGAAGTTTTATAAATTCTTTGCAAACTTGTAGCTTGATGTATTATGGAGAAGTATTTATACCGATTGATGTCGAGATTAAAATAAACATTGTATATTATACATAAAAAAATAGTATATATTCAGCTATTTTTTTATAATAATAGAATTACGCCCGATAAATGAAAATTTATTTTCTGTGCATTTTAGTAATTTATATTGAGAAGGAAAGGGGGATGCGAACAATGGAAAAATGGTTTCAACTGGATAGCCCAATTTTAACGTTTATGAATAAGACGGGAGAGCTGATTGTGCTGGATATTTGCTGGCTGATTGGCTGTATTCCGATCGTGACGATTGGTACATCCACGACGGCGCTTTACTATGCAATTGCAAAAAGTATACGACATGATACTGGTTATCCGGTACAGGAATTTTGGCAGTCGTATAAGCGAAATTTGAAACGCGGAATAATGGCTACGCTGTTGTTGCTGGCATTGTTTGCTGTGCTGTATATTAACAGAGAAATCGCAGCAAATGCAGAAAAAGCGGCAGGCATAACAGGCGTTTTGGTGTATGATGGCATGTTTGCGGTGGCTGCGGGGATTGGGGTATATTTGTTTCCAGTTTTGTCAAGATTTTCGTTCCGCTTAAAGGAGGGCATAAAGCTTTCTTTTGTAATGGCAGTGCGATATCTTCCGATAACAGCATTCATTGTTGCTGGAACGGTACTGTTGTTTATGGTTTGGGCATTATTTCTACCGATGCCAATGATATTGGTGCTTCCTGCAGCATGGTATTATGCAGCATCGTTTCATATAGAAAAAGCGTTGCTGCGTTATATGCCGAAACCAGAAGAGGGTGAAATAAGCTGGTATTATAATTAAAATCTGGAAGAATTGGGGAGCAATTCCTGATTTCCATGTGCAAAGGTGGGGTAAACAATGAAAATAAAAAAGACAGGGCAGCGGACACTGGCGTTGACACTGGCAGCAGCAGTATTTGTGGGTTTTGTTCCTTGGCAACGTTTGGAGTCAGAGGCAAAGACTGTGATGTCAGAGGAAGAATTTAAGGAGCTTTTGAGTACCTATTCCATTGGAGAAGGAGTTCCGCTGTACAAAGAATATATTACTGGAAAAGATGATAAACATCCGAATCAAGTAATTGAAGTGGATGCTGATAGTTACAGCCGGTATGAAGAGAACGGTGTGGAAAAAACACCAGAAAAATACACAGATTTTGAGGGCGTAGAAGGAACAAGTATTATAACCGCAGAAAACGGATTAGTCGAATATGATATTCTTGTTAAGGAGAGTGGATGGTACGATCTTTCTATGATGTATTATCCAATAGAAGGAAAAAGTTCAGAAATACAGCGCGGATTTTTTGTGGATGGTGAACTCCCTTACAGAGAACTTGCCGATGTAGAATTTTCAAGAATTTG
>CBCOYO010000026.1:15307-26822 GCA_965114465.1 uncultured Lachnospiraceae bacterium | reverse complement strand
AAGAATTTGGAAGATTGATATTGATGAAAGTGTTGTAGATGAAAATGGTGTACAGGTACGTGCATGGGAGTCCGACAATCAGGGAAATGATTTAAAGCCATCTATGACAGAAATACCAGAATGGGTGACGACACCATTATATGACAGTGATGGATATGTGTTGGAGAATCTTGCATTGTATTTAGAGCAGGGGGAACATACAATTTCAATAATATCAAGAAAAGAGCCAATGATGTTTCGAAAATTGATATTGGGCAGTACCGATAAGGTATCTTCCTATCAGGAAGTTAAGGCAGCATGGGAAGCGCAGGGGGCACAGGCAACAAGTGGGCAGTGTATCCGTATTGAAGCCGAAAATGTTGTAAAGACATCATCACAGATGCTTTATCCTCAGCAGGATCAATCGTCACCGGCTATTTATCCATCGAGCACCAAAGAATTGCTGAATAATAGTATTGGCGGCAATTCGTGGAAGCTTTCTGGTCAGTGGATGGAATGGGAATTTGATGTTCCGCAGAGCGGTTATTACAATATTTCGCTCCATGCGAAACAGAATTTTACAAGAGGTATCTATGTTTCGCGGAAAATATTTATTGACGGAAAAGTGCCATTTTCAGAGTTAAATGATTATGGATTTCGGTATGAACAAAGCTGGCGTGAGGATATGTTCTCTGATGATGCCGGCAATCCTTATGAATTTTATTTGGAAGAGGGGCATCATACGCTGCGTATGCAGGTAGTACTAGGAGAATTTTCGGAGATTGTCAGTGAGGTGCAGGAATGTGTTGAGGAACTAAATGCGATTTATCGCAAAGTAATTCGTATTACAGGCGTTAGCCCTGACAGCTATCGTGATTATGAAATAGAGGCAAGCCTGCCGGGACTGGCACAGGAAATGACGGTGACAAGAGATAAACTCAATCATGCGATTGACAGCCTGCGTGCAGCCGCAGGACGCAGCAGTGATAAAGAAACCGTACTGCTGACAATGCGTGACCAGTTAAATGATTTAATTGCGGATCAGGAATATTTTGTAAAGGTTATTTCTACATTTCGTATTAATGTAAGGGCGACAGGTACATGGATAACGCAGGTAATTGAGCAGCCATTACAATTAGATCGCATTTATATTACATCGCCAGATACGAAAGCAGATATCGCGAAAGCATCATTCTTTGCAAAGGCAAAATATGAATTTCAGCGGTTATTTTATTCGTTTGTGATTGACTATAACCAGATAGGCAACGTCGCAGAGGAGGGAAATGAAAATCCCACAATTACATTATGGGTTGGTACTGGACGTGATCAGGCAAATGTTATTAAGTCTTTGATTGATGAAACATTTACAGGAGAAACGGGGATTAATGTCAACGTTCAGCTTGTAGATATGAATACCTTGCTGCGTGCGGAGCTTGCAGGAGAGGGCCCGGATGTTGCAATTCAGGTTGCCAATACAAATGGCATTGCAGGTGCTGTATTAAATACAGGAAATGACACACCTGTCAATTATGGACTTCGGAATGCTGTGCTGGATTTAACACAGTTTGAAGATTGGAAAGAAGTGACAGCAAGATTTTATGACAGCGCTTTAACGGCATTTCAGTTTGACGGTGCATTATATGCCCTGCCGGAAACAGAAACTTTTCCGGTTATGTTCTATCGAAAAGATATCTTATCGGAGGTTGGGTTAGAAATTCCACAGACATGGGATGAAGTAAAAGTTGCCATGACGGTGCTGGCAAAAAATCAGATGGAATTTGCGATGCTTCCAAGTGAACAGATTTTTGCTATGATGCTGTATCAGAATGGAGGGGAATATTATACACCAGATGGCACGGCGTCTGCATTGGATTCGGATATCGCGGTAAGTACCTTCCGAGAATACTGTGAGTACTATACAGATTATGGATTGGATAAGGTAACAAGTGCGGAGGAGCGTTTCCGTACAGGGGAAGCACCGATTATGATTGCGGATTACACGGTTTATAATAATTTACAGGTATCTGCTCCAGATATTAAGGGCGTATGGGATTTTGCGCCTGTTCCAGGGATTCGCAAAGAAGACGGCACAATAGATCGTTCGGTAGGTTGCACTGGACTTGCAAGTATTATTATGTCAGATACAAAATATCCGCAGGAATGCTGGGAATTTTTGAAATGGTGGACATCGGCGGAGGTTCAGGTGCTGTTTGACCGAGAATTGGAAAGCTTGATGGGATCGGCGGCGCGTGTTGCAACGGCAAATATTGAAGCATTTGAAAACCTTCCTTGGCCGCAGGAAACCTATGAAGTGCTTGCGGAGCAGTTTCAGTGGGTTAAGGGTATTCCGCAAGTGCCGGGAGGATATTATTCATGGCGTAATGTCAATAATGCATTCTATACGGTGACAACGGATACAGATACGGCAACGCCGCGTGAGGAATTAATGGATAAAGTAATCTTTATCAATGATGAAATTAATTACAAGAGGAAAGAGTTTAACCTGCCTCTTGCACAGGATTAAGGATAGGAGGAGAAGGAATGGCAACAAGTGAAAATTTGTCAGAGATAGCAAAAAGCCAGAAGAAATTAAGTTATCAGATTAAAAAGAACCGCTCCTGCTATTTTATGCTGGCACCATATTTTATTTTGTTTTTTATATTTACGGTACTTCCGGTAATTATTTCAATTGGTCTGTCATTTACATATTTTAATATGTTGGAAATGCCAACATTTACGGGGTGGGCAAATTATATTCGTCTGTTTTTGGAGGATGATATCTTCCTAATTGCATTAAAAAATACATTACTGTTTGCAGTGATTACAGGGCCGGTTAGTTATATGCTTTGCCTGCTGTTTGCATGGATTATCAATGAATTTTCTGGGAAATTTCGGGCTTTTTTAACATTGATTTTCTATGCACCAAGTATCTGTGGTAATGCATATATGGTGTGGAGTTTGATTTTATCTGGTGATCGCTATGGTTATTTAAACGGTATTCTGCTGAAATTGGGAATTATTAATGAGCAGATTCTTTGGATGCAGACAGAGAAGTATATTTTGCCAATGTTAATAATTGTGCAGTTATGGTTATCATTGGGAACAGGGTTCTTGTCATTTATTGCAGGTTTGCAGACCGTTGACAAGAGCTTATATGAGGCAGCAGCATTAGACGGTGTGAAGAACCGCTGGCAGGAACTTTGGTATGTGACGCTTCCGTCAATGAAGCCGCAATTAATGTTTGGCGCGGTTATGCAGATTACACAGTCGTTTGCAGTGGCGGATATTTCGATACAGCTTGCAGGAAATCCTTCCATTAACTATGCAGGCGCAACCGTGGTAACACACCTTTTAGACTATGGTTCAACCCGTTTTGATATGGGGTATGCATCCGCAATTGCAACGGTATTGTTCTTGTTAATGATAGGAACTAATAAATTGGTACAAAGAGTGCTTAGAAGGGTGGGTGAATAATGAAAACGAACAGTGTTACAAAACGATTTTTTAAACCAAGACAGAAAAAATTAAACCGTTCTATGGCAGGAAATACGCTGTTGTTTGTTTTAATGGCGATTTGCGGTGTATTTATGGCACTTCCGATTGTCATGATTGTAAACAATGCATTAAAGCCATTGGATGAATTATTCCAGTTCCCACCTAAGATCTTCGTGCGCAATCCAACCTTGGAAAACTTTTCCGATCTGTTTGTTGTAATGAATGATTCGTGGGTACCATTTTCACGGTATATATTAAATACAGTGATTATTACAGGCTTCGGTACGCTTGGTCATGTAATCCTTGCTTCGCTTGCGGCGTATCCGCTGGCAAAACATAATTTTCCAGGAAAGAAGATTTTATTTAGTATGGTAGTGTTGTCTATGATGTTTTCTTGGACTGTAACACAGATACCTACCTATATGATAGTTTCGTGGCTGCATATTAACAATAATTTCCTAGCATTGATACTGCCGGCTTGGCAGTTTGGTATGGGACTTTATTTGATGAAGCAGTTTATGGAGCAGCTTCCAGATTCCTTAATGGAATCAGCACGGCTGGACGGTGCAACGGAGTTTCAGATTTTCTGGAAAATTGTAATGCCGAATGTAAAACCAGCATGGCTGACACTTGCAATATTCCAGTTCCAGCAGATGTGGGCAAATACGGGAAGTATGTATCTGCGTGACGAACAGTTAAAACCAATGCAGTTTGCGCTGCAGCAGATTACTGGAGGCGGTACGGCAAGGGCAGGCGCAAGCGCAGCAGTTACATTTATTATTGCAGCAATTCCGATTATCTTCTTCCTTGTATGCCAGAGCAATGTTATTGAAACCATGACAACATCAGGTATGAAGGATTAAGGTGTGAAGTATAAAAAGGAGCATGGTTAATATATGGAGAATAATAGAAAACATAAATTGGGCAGGCGGGCAGCGGCGCTGGTTTTGACAATACTGATTTTGGGAATGAGTATCGGGGAAACGGTGCGGGCATCTTCGCTTCCCTATGACACCTATAATTATGATTATAGGGAAGATGCAGTATTTACGCCGTCGGCTTATGTGCCGGATACAAGCGTTTCCGGTGTGAATCTGGGGATTGGTGCATTTTCCTCACCACAGGATATGTGTGTGGCGCAGGATGGGAAGATCTATGTGGCAGATACAGGAAATAACCGTATCGTAATACTAGATAGCGCTATGAAAAATGTGATTAAGGTAATTGATGAATTTGAACGTGATGGTCAGATAGATACATTTAAAGCACCTTATGGCGTGGCGGTTTCGGAGAAAAATGAACTTTATATCGCTGATTCCGAGAACAAGAGAATTGTGGTATTAAATGAGAACGGCGGTTTTGTAAAAATCGTTGACAATCCGACTTCTGAAATTTTGGAGGAGGGCTATGTCTTTACGCCGCTAAAAGTAAGCGTTGATTATGCAGATCGAATTTACTGTATTGGGCGGAATATGTTTGAGGGAATTATGGTATTTGATGAAACCGGAGAATTTACTGGATTCTTTGGAACGATTGAAGTACAGATTACGCTTTGGGAGAAGTTTTGGCGAAAACTTGCGACAAAGGAAGAACGTTCAAAACAGCAGCTTTTTATTCCCACAGAGTTTACAGGAATTGACGTGGATGGTGCGGGTTTTGTATATGCTTCCAATATCGATCCGGAAGGTGTGCAGGCAGTGCGGCGCTTAAATCCTAAGGGCGAGGATGTTATTAAAAAGGGGATTAGCGGAAATCTTGGCGGAGATTTGCTGATTGGTGGAACAAGTCTGTACAGTGGGCCATCTACAATTGTGGACGTGGTTTACAGGGACAGTGGTATATATTCGATTCTCGACAGCAGGCGGGGAAGGGTGTTTACTTACGACCGTGAAGGGAATTTACTTTATATTTTCGGCGGACTGGGTTCGCAGGCAGGAACATTTACAATTCCGGTAGCGATTGAGTCAAGTGGTGAACGCATGATGGTTTTGGATTCCTACCGTGGAGAGATTTTAACTTTTATTGAAACGCGGTATGGGAATTTAATTAATGAAGCAGTAGCATTGCGCTATGACGGAGATGAAACACTGGCTGTTGCAAAATGGCAGGAGGTCTTGAAGTTAGATGAGAATAACGAACTTGCCAATACGGGTATTGGTAAGGCGTATTTAACCGCAGGGGACAACAAGAGTGCAATGAAGTATTTAAAATTGGGTATGAATAGAGATTACTACTCGATTGCTTTTAAACGATATCGAAATGAAATTTTAAAGGATAATATGAATTTTCTGTTAACGGGTATTGTAGTGATTTGTGTTGGTATTTATGTGTTTGGCAAAGTACGCAGCAAGAGAAAAGGTGAAAAGGCGGAAGGAGGGATTTTGTAAATGAAAAAGTATTTTTCCAAGGATAAGTGGCAGTTTATGTTTTATACAATGACGCATCCAGCAGATGGTTTTTACGAAATCCGCCATAGAGGACGGGGCAGTGTTCCTATCGCGATTGTAATGGTTATTTTGTTTTCTATTTGTTTCTCTATGAATAGAATGACAGCGAGCTTTGTAGTCAATGATGTTGATCCCCGAACCGTGGACAGTCTGCGGGAGTTGACAGCAGTACTGCTGCTTTATGGATTGTTCTGTGTGGGAAACTGGTCGATTACCTGCTTAATGGAGGGTGAGGGACGGCTGATGGATATTGCGATTACAGTCGGTTATTCTTTAGTGCCAATGATTGTAACGATTGTTCCAGCAACCATTTTAAGTCAAGGGATCGCAGATAATGAGGAAGCATTTTATACTATGATTATTGTCGCAGGAATTGCTTATTCTGTGATAATCGCGTTGATTGGCATTATGCAGGTACATAATTACACACTGGGAAAGACGATTGTAGTATTGTTCCTAACGTTTATTGCAATGTTTATTATTATTTTCGTATGCCTTTTGCTGACAGACTTGGTAAATCAGATATATAACTTCTTTTACAGTCTGTATACGGAAATTATATTTCGAAATTAAAAGGGGGAAAGCAGAGGATGAAAACAAAAAAGAAAATAATCATTGCCGTGCTTTCCATTGTAATCGTGGCGGCATTGGCATGGCTGGGCAATTATCTGGTACGTTATCAGTTTTATGATGACTACAAGGCTTATACGAAGGATTATGGTTTTGAATATGATGAAAATGCGGCGGCGTTTGTTCCAGTGACAGAGAGCAAAAGCGATGTGGAGGGTATGGCGCTTGTATGTGAGAATCAAAATCTCAAGCTTTATACCAATACAAAGACCGCAGAGGTAGCTGTATACGATAAAAGAAACGGCAAGACGTTTTATTCCAATCCGCAGGATGCAGAGGAGGATACTGTTGCCAATCAAGTACATAAAAATTATTTAAAATCGCAGCTTGTAGTGGACTTTTTTAACTCAGCAAGAACATCTTCTACCTATGATTCCTATTCTATGTCAGCGGCAAACGGTCAGGTGGAAGCGCAGGCAATGGAAAATGGTATTCGTTATATTTATACAATTGGCGATACGACAAGTCCAACAGGAATTGTTCCTGTTTATATTACTGAAGAACGTTTGACACAGTTTACAGCAAAAATGGATGAAAAGGATGCGAAACGGATTCGCACAAATTATGTGGAAAGTTCGATTGGGGATGGCTGGCTGGAATTAATGGAGGGTGCACGAAAAGGTGCTGGAACATTAAGAAGAATCGCTGGTTATCTGGAAGGAGCAGGCTATACACAGGAGGATTATGAACAGGATATGGCGGCATCTGGTGTCGAAGATGCTGTAAATATTACCTTTAAAATGGCTCTTGAGTATCGATTGGAAGAGGATAATCTTGTTGTGACACTGCCGACAGATTCTATAGAAGAACACGGCGGCGGATATATTTACAGGGTGCAGCTTCTGCGTTATATGGGTGCAGGCGGAGCAGAGGAAGAAGGTTATATGCTGGTTCCAAATGGTTCAGGTTCTTTAATTAACTTTAATAATGGTAAAACGTCTTCAGAGGATTATAGCCAGTTTATCTATGGAATTGACGCACTGGCAATGGATTATACCGTGATTGATATTGGAGAAGATATCCGTATGGCGTTGTTTGGCATTAGCAGACCCGATTGCGGAATCCTTGCAACAGTTGAAGATGGGCAGTCCCTTGCGTCAATTTCTGCTTCTGTGGCTGGGAAAGTCAATGAATATAATTTTGTATATCCAACTTTTTCTCTGCGAGGCACGGATCGGTTATCCATGTTTGGAACAACAGGAAATGAGGCAGAACTTCCGATTTTGGAAACAAACCATTATACAGCAGACTGCACAATTCGATATACGTTTCTGACACAAGAAAATGCATCTTATGCAGCAATGGCGAATTATTATCGCAACCGGCTAATGCAGGAAGGTAAACTTGCGCTAAATAATGCGGATGGTGATATTCCGTTTTATTATGATATTATTGGCGGCGTAAAACTGACAAATTATTTTCTCGGGGTACAGTATCTGAATGTTGAGCCAATGACGACTTTCGATGAGGCAGCAAAAATCAGCGATGATTTGGCAACGGGTGGAATTACCAATCAGGTAATGAATTATCAAGGATGGTTTAACGGCGGGTATTACCATGATGTGCCAGATAAGATAAAGGTGACAGGGAAACTAGGCGGCAAAAAAGGATTGCAGGAATTAAACAACAAACTTGCGGCGAATGGCGGGAAACTTTATGTAGATACAGCAATGCAGAAAGCAACCTTTATTTCCAAGCGGTATAAATACAATTATGAAACATCCCGTTATTATGGCGGTGGGTATATTGCTGCATTTGGCCAGCTCAATCCGACCACTCTGCGTCAAACTTCTTCTTTGGGCTACCAAGAAACCTTATATAATTTGGTATCACCGAAGTTTCTTGTCCGTTATGTTGACAAGTTTGTGGAGAAGATGGGAAAGATTGAAAATGTTGGTATTTCGCTGCGTGATATGGGCGATAGCTTGTATTCGGATAAAAAGCGGACAGAAGTAATTGACCGTAATCAGGCAATGAATATTGTGAAAGCACAGTTTGAGAAAATTGATGGGCTTGGCAGGAATGTAATGGTAAGCGGCGGCAATGATTATACATTTGCTTATTCAGAGGATATTATTAATGCTCCAATTAGCCAAAATGAGTATTTTATTGTAGATACGGAAGTGCCATTTTATGAAATGCTGATACATGGCAGTATCAATTATACAGGTAAGGCGATTAATTTAAGCGATGTTTATGACCAGACAGATATTGTATTGCAGCTTATCGAAACAGGCGCTTCACCGCATTTTACTTTCACATGGAAAGAATCGAATAAAATGAAGTATTCTGGTTTAAACCGGTACTACGCAACTACCTATGAAAATTGGAAAGAAGATGCGACGGCGATTTATCAGGAAGTCAATAACGCGCTGAAATATGTAAGTGGTCAAACAATAACCGATCATCAAGTTTATAATAGCGGTGTTAAGAAAATTACGTATAGTAATGGTGTGATCTATTATATTAATGCATCTGATACGGATGCGGAAGCTGACGGAAAAGTAATTCCGGCAAGAAGTTATGAAATGGAGGGGGTTTAGTGTGAATAATAAAAAAATGTCCCTCATGAAAAAGAGAAGTATTACTGGATTTTTGTTTATTTTGCCTTGGCTGGTGGGCTTTATCGTATTTTATTTAAGAAGCCTGATTATGACTGTTAATTTTTCGCTTTCGGAAATTTCGGTAGCGGTTGGCGGCGGTTACAATACTAAGTTTGTAGGACTCCAAAATTACCTTTATGCGTTCCGTGCACATGGGAGTTTTAAACAGGTACTGACAACTTCTGTCGGTAATATGCTGATTGATGTGCCATTGATTACTTTTTTCAGCTTGCTGATGGCAATGCTGTTAAACAAAAAGTTTAAAGGCAGAACGCTGGTAAGGGCAATTTTCTTCCTGCCAGTAATTATGAATTCTGCGGCGATAACAGCAGCGATTGAAATGAGTCGTCAGATGCTGGCAGGCGGATTAAGCGCAAGCAGCGCAGAAATGGCAGAAGCGGCAAGCGGCGTCAATATGATGTATTATGTGGAAATGTTCAGCAGTCTGGGTCTTCCATCGGCGGTTCTGGAATATATTGTGGCGGCGGTGGAACGGATTAATGATATTATCAGTGCTTCTGGTGTGCAGATTATTATTTTTATTGCTGCATTGCAATCCATTCCTGGCTCTATGTATGAGGTTGCGAAGATTGAGGGTGCGACAGCGTACGAAACGTTTTGGAAAGTTACGTTTCCAATGGTAATGCCGCATATTATCACAAATGTTGTGTATACCGTTGTGGATAATTTTGCGGAGTCGGATATTGTAGAGATGGCATATGATACAGCGTTTTCAGAAATTAATTATGGGTTAAGTTCCGTAATGAGTCTTGTGAGCACCGCAGTTGTGTGCTTAATCTTGGTTGTGGTATGTGGTTTCATCCAAAAGCGTACCTTCTATTATAATTAAGGAAAGGAGAAAAAACTGTGAGGAAAGTATTGTTGGTGGAAAATGATAGAAAGAAAATAATATCCATAATAAAGAATTTCTTGGTTTCTCTTTTCAAGCTAATTGTTATTGTTGGAATATGTTATGTGATTTTAAGTCCGATAATAGGAATTGTTTCGAATTCCTTCTTTTCGGATGCGGATGTCTATAATCCAATGGTGTATCTGCTTCCACAGTCGCCGACCTTAGAGCGCTACAGGCTGGCGATACTGCGTTTGGATTATTGGAAGACCGCAGGAAAAACGTTATTGTATTCTTTGAGCTTAATGGCGATACAGGTTTTAATTTGTTCCATGGTTGGCTACGGATTTGCAAGATATAGTTTTCCGTTTAAAAAACTGTTGTTTGGATGTGTGGTAGTAATGATTGTTATTCCAGCACATACCATTATGCTTCCAATCTATGTAACGTTTGCAAAATTTGATCCACTGGGGCTTTGTACAATGCTTACGGGATCAACAAAGAATTTGCTGTCTTCGCCGATGCCAATGTATATTATGACAGCACTGGGATGTGGACTGCGTTCTGGATTATATATCTATATTTTTAATCAGTTTTTTAGAGGGCTTCCCAAAGAGATTGAGGAAGCAGCATTTGTAGATGGTGCCAGCACATGGTATACATATTTTCGTATTATGCTGGTAAATGCGATCCCTTCGGTTATTACTGTCGCTATATTTTCTATGGTTTGGCAGTATAACGATACATTTTATTCTAAGCTGTTTCTTATTAATCAGGAAATTGTAATCAGCAAGCGAATTACTTCTTTACAGACGACAATTTCCAACCTAGATAAAATTTTAGATCCAACAATATCGCAGCTTTATGTATATGCGGGAATATTGTTGGTGATCCTGCCGATATTAATTGTCTATATTGCGTTGCAGAAGTATTTTATTGAGGGTGTTGAACGAAGCGGCATTGTTGGATAAATACGAAAACAGTAAAAGGAGGAGGAAAAAGTTGAAAGCAAAAAAATTAATGGCATTTTTAATGACTGCCGCAGTGGGGGCATCCCTAACGGCTTGCGGAAACAAAGAACCACAAAGTACCAGCACAGATAATGTGTCACAGCAGACAGGTACAGAGGCGCAGAGTGAAAATTCTGATGAAAATGTTTCGAGCGAGGCTGCGCAGGCAGGTACAGAAGACAACGGTGCAGCAGAGGAATCTGGTGTACCGTCAGCAGGGAACGTAAGTATTGATTTTGAAGATGGGTTGTTTGGCTTTGTTGGAAATGATAAAACAGCCAGTGCAGCATCCGATGACGCAGTATTTTCAGTAGAAGATTATAACGGTTCAAAAGCACTGAAAGTAACAACACAGGGAAAATTACCATATGTGGGGATTCAAGCAGATGCACTGTTAGGAGATAAGGTATCCAGTCTTAAAACAGTGGAACTAACAATAGGAACAGAAAACCCAGACGGAGAATTTAATGCGTGTTCGGGTTATATCTACGTCTTTGTTGG
>CBCOYO010000026.1:0-15297 GCA_965114465.1 uncultured Lachnospiraceae bacterium | reverse complement strand
ACGAAAAACTATGAGGCATGGTCTATTTATAAGGCGGACGGCAATCCTAAGACAGCTACCTATACAGTACCAGATAATCAATCATTTGGAGAAGGGAATTTGATCGTTGTTTCTCTTGAAACAGATAATGCAATGAAAAAAGGTGCTGCGCAGGCAAACCTTTATATTGATAATATTGTATTTAAAGATGCAGATGGGAATGTGCTTCCCGTAGACACAGCGGCAGAATTTGCAACTGTAAGTACAGGAGATGACCGATCGAACTTATATGCGGTGACTGGAGCTGTAAACTTTGAAGGTTTTGCCTGCAAAGGCGACGGCTGGGCACAGGAAGGCTTTGATATGCCGCAAGAGATCTTGGATGCGTTAGTGCCAGGAGCGGTTGTAGAGATTGCGTTTACCAGTGAAACAGGAGATATGTGGCTGGTAATGCCGGATGCGGAAGCCGGCTGGATGCGTATTGGCGCGGCTGGGGAAGCAGATCCATCCTACTTGAATAATTCTGGTAATATTGCACAGGTAACATATGAGCAGATTGCGGCGTTATGTGGTGATGATGTATCCAAATGGGGCGCACGGATGCAGTGTGAAGCAGGCGGCGCATGGGAAGTCAGCTCTGTAAAGGTCGGAAAAAAGGTAAATCCGATTGCAGCGGCTGGTGGTGTTAATTTTGAAGGCTTTGCGTGCAAAGGCGACGGCTGGGCGCAAGACGGCTTTGATATGCCGCAGGAAATCTTGGACGCATTAGTACCCGGTTCGGTTGTAGAAATTTCCTACAGCAGTGAGAACAAGGATATGTGGCTGGTAATGCCAGATGCGGAAGCAGGCTGGATGCGTGTTGGAGATGGTACGAATGATGTATATGCTGTGTGCAGCGGCGGAAAATGTTATTTGACATATGAGCAGATTGCGGCGTTATGTGGTGAAGATGTATCGAAATGGGGCGCACGGATGCAGTGTGAAGCAAGTGGTGCATGGGAAGTTTACGGCATAAAGGTTGGAACAAAACAAGAGATGAAAGCGCTAAATCAATTAACAAAATTTGAGGGCTTTGCCTGCAAGGGCGACGGCTGGGCGCAGGAGGGCTTTGATATGCCACAAGAGATTTTAGATGCGCTTGTGCCGGGCTCTGTTGTAGAGATTTCATATACTAGCGAAACCGGTGATATGTGGCTGGTAATGCCGGATGCAGAAGCAGGCTGGATGCGTGTTGGAGATGGAACAGATGGCAATTATGCGGCATATAACGGAAGTGTATGTCAAGTAACATATGAGCAGATAGCAGCAGTATGCGGTGATGATGTATCCAAGTGGGGTGCAAGAATGCAGTGTGAAGCTGGCGGTGCATGGGAAGTTTATCGTGTATCGGTAGGTATTTCAACAGAACAGTAGAGTATGGATGAGTAGAAAGCATTTTTATGAACTTAAAATTAAAATAAATAAAGGAGGATTTTTTTATGAGTAGTTTGTACAAGATTCGCAAAACAATGGCACTGGGGATAAGCGCGGCAATGGTATTAGGACTGACAGCGTGCGGCGGCAGTTCTGACACGCCTTCTTCGTCGACAAACGATAACAGCAGCCAGAATACGCCGGCAGCAGATACGAATGACAGTACAGACAACAGCGGCGCAGCAGATAACAATAATGCGGATGATAACAGCACGCCAGCGGCTTCAAACGGGGAGAAAAGAGTGATTACGGTTGGCACATGGTATGATCATTACTATACCTCCGATCATACAAGTATTGATGACAATCCTGAGGTATCCAATGTAGATCAGGCAGAACTTCAGCTTGAAAATATGCGCAGGATTGAGGAGAAATATAATGTTGAACTCCGTTTTGTAAACCTGACATGGGATGGTACGATTGAGTCTATTAATACCTCTATTATGGCAGGACAGCCAGACTGTGATATTTATGAAGTTGATATGCAGTTTGGAGTTCCGGCGGCTTTAAATGGATATGCGGCGGCGTTGGAGGATGTACTTCCAGCGGATGCGGATGTGCTCTCTGATCAAAATATTTTAAAGACCGTTGACATTGGATCGGATAAGAGTTATTTGTTTAAAGTGGTATCGCTTAGTGATCAGCTTGGCGGATCGCCTTTAGGATTCAATATGGATATGATTAATGAAGCAGGTCTTGAAAATCCGCAGGATTTATGGGATAGAGGAGAGTGGACTTGGGATAAGTTTGAAGAGTACTGCGTTGCTCTGACAAAGGATACCAACGGCGATGGTGTAACGGATGTGTATGGATATGGCGGATGGTGGACAACAATGTTAAGCAATTTAATGATGTCTAATAATGCGTCCATTGCGTCTAGCAAAACCGAGACATTAAGCAGTCCGGAAACAGGAGAAGTACTGAACTTTATCAATACGCTTTATAATGTAGATAAGTGCGCAAGACCTTGGGATGAGTCAGATTGGGACATTAACAATAACTGCTACAAGAACGGCGAGATTTGTTTCTTTATTGCTCCGGCATGGACAATTACACCAGATACGCTGAATTTTGAGTTTGGCGTAGTTCCTTGGCCGGTAGGTCCAAATGGAAATAAGGATACCAATAAGGGCGTAGCGACAAGCGGCAATGCGTATCTGATTGCAAACGGTATTGAAGATCCGGCGTTTGTCTATCAAGTGTTTGAGGAGTGGAATAACTGGTATAACAATGATTATGAACTTCGTGATGACGTAGAATGGTTTGAAAACCAGATGGTGACAGAGAGAAATTACAATTATTTATTGGAGATGGGTGAACGTGAGCAGTTTGACCTTTGGACTTCTATTACAGTGGAGAATTTTAATGTAATTGATATGCTGGCTGGTGAAGTAACACCTGCGCAGCTTCAAGAACAGGCAAAACAAGAGTTCCAGAACGGATTGGATGCATTCTTTAAATAGAAGAAAATAAAATAGAAAGTAAAAAAGTTGGCGGCATACAAAAACAGTGGGTATGCCGCTGATTTTGTATGTACACGCCGATGCAGAGGAAATATGAGGCTGTCGCAATAAGCCTTGATGATATAAGATATTGCATAAAACACAGCATGGTATTATGCTATCTTGTATAAATTCTCCTTAATGTGACACCGCCGCAGCGGCGGGATGTGAGTAGGGAGAAGAGGCTGTCGCATTAAGTCAAATGTATACAAGATAGTCTAACACCGTATTGCAATTGATACTATATCCTGTATATTCAAAGCTTAATGCGACAGCCCCTTTTTTACTTGATTGTATAAAAACTGCGTACTTGGGAAAATGCGCCGAAAAAATCCATAAAAATTATACAAATGTGATAAAATTAGCTTTCAGTCACTTAAAAAGTTGAAGTAATTAACTAATTGTGATATCTTGAATATACAAAGTAAATTTTTGTAATAGATTGCTTAAATAAAATTAAAATTAGGAAAATCTTAGATAGGGGGAAACAATGAAGTTTCAGAATAGGAAGTTACAAACATTAAGTGGAACATGGAAGATGCGTCCGCAGATATATGATGATAGCTGCTATATGGAGCAGTTTCAGTTAGCGGATTCTTATTTGGTTGAGGTACCTGGGTCTGTACTATCGGCACTTTGTGATACGGGGGCAATTGGTGAGCAGTATCAAGACCCTTATTATCGTGATAATGAATATGCACTGCGGGAATTATTCTGGCAGGATTACTGGTTTGAGCGGGATTTTGAAGTGGGTCAGGAAATGTTGGAAGCACAGGAGATAGAGCTTGTCTGTTTTGGATTAGATACTTTAACAGAAATTTATATGAATGGAGAACTGCTTGCCAAAACTGACAATATGCATCGAACATGGCGCTTTTCCGTAAAAGAGATGTTAAAGGCAGGGACAAACCATATTCAAATTCGTTTTCTCTCTACGCTGCGTTATATTCAAAATTATCAGGCACAGGAACATAAAGAAATTCATTGCGATGCAAGCGGCGCAATCAGCGGAAACCAATATCTGCGTAAGGCGCATTCTATGTTTGGCTGGGATTGGGGCGCACAGCTTCCTGACGCGGGAATTTTTCGTGAAATTAGGCTGGAGGCGTACAGTGTGGCAAGGCTTGAGAGCGTTCAGTATACACAGTGTCATAGAACGGATGGAAGTGTTCTTTTAACAGTTGAACCAGAAATTGTATGCTTGTCGAATTATCAAGCTACAGAAATACCATATTTTGTAAATGTGATTTTGCGCGATCCAAATGGTGTTGTCATTGCAGAGGGGGTTGAAACTTCTGTTTTTACCATTGAAAACCCGCAGTTATGGTGGGTAAATGGACTAGGGGGACAGCCATTATATACAGTAGAAACAGAGTTGTTAGTAAATGGAAACTGTGTGCAGCGGCGTGTAGATTCTATTGGGCTTCGGACATTTACAGTAAGCCGTGAAAAAGATCAATGGGGCGAAGAATTTGCATTTATGATAAATGGTGTGAAATTTTTTGCAATGGGTGCAGATTATATTCCGGAGGACTGCATCTATAGCCGCATAACACCGGAGCGTATAGAATATTTAGTGAAAAGCGCCGTAAGGGCAAATTATAATTGTATCCGTGTATGGGGCGGCGGTTATTATCCGTCAGATACTTTCTATAATTTATGCGATCGTTATGGATTAATTGTCTGGCAGGATTTAATGTATGCCTGCAATGCATATGATTTAACAGAGGCATTTGAGGAAAATATTGTTGCAGAAACATTGGACAATGTGAAGCGCCTGCGCCACCATGCATGTCTTGGACTTTGGTGCGGCAATAATGAATTGGAATCGGCATGGGATCATTGGGGAAATTTCCTAGAGCAGACACCATATATTAAAGCGGATTATATTAAGCAGTTTGAATATGTGCTGCCCAAGGCAGTACGAGAGGCAGACAAGAATACTTTTTACTGGCCTTCATCGCCGTCGTCAGGCGGATGCTTGGATAATCCTGATGATGAAAACAGGGGAGATACACATTATTGGGAGGTTTGGCATGGGCAGAAACCATTCTCAGATTACCAAAACCACTTTTTCCGATTTTGTTCGGAATTTGGTTTTCAGTCCTTTCCGTCTTATAAAACGGTATATACATATACCAATGAGGGGGATCGCAATATTTTCTCACAGGTAATGGAGAGTCATCAAAAGAATGATGCTGCCAACGGGAAAATGCTTTATTATCTCTCTGAAAATTTCCGGTATCCGAAAGATTTTGAAGCACTGCTGTATGTTACACAGGTGCTGCAGGCTGTGGCGGTAAAATCTGGTGTGGAACACTGGCGCAGAAATCGTGGGCGCTGCATGGGTGCGCTGTATTGGCAGATGAATGACAATTGGAGCGTGGCATCGTGGTCAAGCATTGATTATTATGGCCGTTGGAAAGCGCTGCATTATCGTGCGAAGGAATTTTATGCGTCTGTAACAGGGAGTTTGGTGCGGATAGCAGATAATGACAGTAGTGTCAGTAATGGGGGAGAGCATTTTAGTGCGGCTGCTGTATGGGTGGCAAATGAAACAGCGCAGGCAGTTTCCGTAAATGTGAGTCTTTCTTTAAAAACATTAGATTTACAGACCATTCGTGAAACGAGCAAGGAAATTTTAGTTCCTGCATTTACCAGTGTATTGGCAGTTGAAGAGGATTATAGTGCATGGGTTCAGCGTCAGCCAAGGATAATGGTTTCACCTTCGCAGAAGCGAGTAGAGAGATCGAATACAAATACACTGCAAACAAGTAAATTATATGCTAAAAAAGATGTATTTGTCGAGGCAGTATTTACGTATACCGATGGCAGAGTACAGGTAGAGAGTGAAACACTTCTGCCCTACAAATATATGGATTTACCAAAATGCAGCGTGGAGTATACAGTTTGTGCAGTGCAGCAGCAGTCAGGCGCTATGGGGTATTGTATTGAACTTGTGAGCAATGTGTACGCAGCATTTGTGGAATTAGATTTTGATGATGCAGATGTGATTTTTTCAGATAATTATTTTAATATTACAGATAAAGAATCGAAATATGTATATTTCTATCAAGAAGATATCTTGAATGGAGAATTTCAGAATGCTGAAGATGTAAAGCAGCGTTTACGAGTACGAACGCTGTGGGATAGTTATACAGAGCGTCGAGAAGATTGACGCTAAGTATAATAATACGAGATAGTTATACTTAGCACTGAAAAGACTGACGCTAAGTATAACAATATAAGGCTGTCGTAATAAGCTTTGATTATACAAGATAGGATACATCATGCATCACACTATTATAATATCTTGTATCTGTTTCCCTTAATGCGACAGCCCCAGTATAAAATGAAATAGTAGGATAAGTGAGCACACTGTTAGAAACTGCTGCAAAAAGCATTAAGCGTTGCAAGACAGTTCTTTAGACAATGAGGTAATAGGTATGGTTAAGTCAGTGAAACTTGCAGATATAGCGGAGCGACTAGGTGTTAGCGTGGTGACAGTATCCAAGGCTTTATCGGGGCAGAAAGGCGTTAGTGAGGAACTTCGTACAAAAATTAAGATTCTTGCAGACGAGATGGGATATACACCAATTCATTCGCCGCAGGGAGAACGTCCCAAGTCTTATACAATTGGGATTATTACATTTGAAGAATATTTTACGAAATTTGCGTCCTTTTACTGGAAAATGTATCAGGAACTAGCGACACGCGTGGTGCGCAAAAATTGTTTTTCAATGCTTGAAGTAATTTCTAATTTTGATGAAATTAATTTAATCGCGCCCAAAATGACAGAGGAAGTACGTGTTGATGGTATTATTGTGATTGGTAAGCCTAAGAAAGATTATATGAAAATACTGTATCAAAATAAGAAAGCGCCAATGGTGTTCCTTGATTTTTATGATGAGGAGGAAATTGTGGATTCGATAGTATCAGCAGGGTTCTATGGAATGTACCGCATGACTAATTATTTGATTAAGAAAGGACATTCGCGCATTGCTTTTGTGGGAACACTAATGTATACGGAGAGTATTACCGATCGCTATTTTGGATATTGTAAAGCACTTTTGGAACATGGGATTGAGCAGCGTCCAGATTGGGTGATAAAGGATAGAGATTACGGCGATGGGTTAATGGGGGTGGGATATAAATATACTCTGCCAGAAGATATGCCGACTGCATTTGTTTGCAACAATGATGTTGCAGCATATGCGTTAATTAAGCAGCTAGAGGAAAAAGGCTACCGTGTGCCAGAGGATATTTCGGTAGTAGGGTATGACGATTACCTTTATGCAGAGTTTGGCGACTCTAAGATTACTACATATTCCGTGGATATGGGAGAAATGACAAAAGTCGCACTATCTTGTGTTATTAAACGGATTGAGAATCTTGCAGTAAACGTGGCAATGCACGTAATTAATGGCAAACTAATTGAGCGCGCAACAGTGAAGGATTTGAAGGAGGAGAAGTATTCATAATAAACCATTTATGCAAAGGATTGATTAAAAACATTTTATTATAAAGAAATAGGAAGGAAGATTTATGGCTGTAAAATCTAATTTGTCATTAAATGATTTTGATGTGACAAATCAAGAAGTAAGAGATGCTTTTTTGAAAATAACGAAAAATAATATTTTTTATAACGATCTTCAAATTATTCTTGAAGTAGGACTCAAGGATAAATTGCTGTTCCCGAATATGCGTTTGTCTACTGATACAACTTATATAGAATATTTAGAAAAATGGATAAAAGGTTATGCGGAATCTGTTAAAAATCCGCCAAGTAGGAGAATGGCATCACCAAAAGGAAGCTGTTCTGATCCGGCAATTCAAACAATTGTTCAAATTGCAACAGGAGCAGATGCGGAATATGTAAAAAGAATGTCTGCTTATCACAATTTATTTATGAGTGCAGAAAATATTCAGGGAAATCTTTTGGAGGAATATATCAGTGGAGTCATTCGTCCCTATGGCTGGATATGGTGTAATGGGAATGTACTTCGGGCAATAGACTTTTGTTCTTCTGATGGTGCAATGCTCTTGCAGATTAAGAATAAATCTAATACAGAAAACAGTTCATCAAGTGCCATTCGAACGGGAACAAATATAAAGAAATGGTATCGTCTAGGTACACAGACACGAAATGGAGAGAAACTGCCATCTAGCAAATGGGAAATTTTGAATGCTATTATAAACAGTCATGTAACTTCCGGCATTGCACCAGATTGTAATATGAATGAGCAATCTTATCAGGATTTTTTGCGCAGCGTTACATTAAAAAATAAGGATATTATTTCTGATAAATAAAATAAAGGGAGGAGAGCGGACAAATTTTGAATGCGCCTCCCTCTATTCCTAAAATGAAAAGTCGATTTCTTTATATTGTTTTTTCATATATGCCATCCAAGATATTTCATCTGTATTTTTATATCTGGAATAGGAAAAGCCGCTGTTTTGATATTTGCGACCGTTCATATCATCAATAATTGTTTTGGCAACGGCTTCTCCCAATTTAATAGGAACTGCATTCCCGATTTGTTTATATTGATCAAGAATTGTACCACAGACAATCCAATTCTGTGGAAATTCTTGGATACATTTATATTCCTCGACGCTTAGTGGTCTGTCTTCCACAGGATGCGCTAAATCAGTAGCAGGCATAGTAGGATTGGTTACTAACGTCGGAGAGGGTTTGTTGTAGGATAATCTTCTAAAAAATCCCGTTTTTCCTCCGCCTAGATAAAAGGATTTTCCCATTGCTTCTTTTTGGAGATCGTAAGGTAAATCTTTCCAATATTGTCCTTCTTTTAAAATGCGGTAATACTTCAGGCGTTTTTCAGGAAATGCAATGAAGTGATGCTCTGTATTTTCAGGAAGGCTGTCAAGTGCGTCTTGAAGCGTTCTCCAAGGTTTTAGATTGTGTGAGCCATTTTCATTGTGTGTTGGTTGGAGATAGCTTACTTTTTCATTGCCCAATTTTCCAATAATAATAATACGCTCTCTTGTTTGCGGTGCACCGAAATAGGCGGCGTTATATAGATTGAAAGACACTTCATATCCAATTTCCTTTAATATATCAAGAATAATCATCATAGCACCACCTTTGATTGGCTCTTTTGAATGATTATAGATAAAAGGTGTTGATAAAAGACCTCGTACATTTTCTATCACAACATAAGTTGGTTTTATCTCTGAAATAATGTTTAAATATTTTAGAAAAATATTGCCACGTTCATCATCAAATGCTTTTCGTTTTCCGGCGGTACTAAAGGCTTGGCATGGTGGACCGCCAAAAATAATATCGACTTTTTTTCCTTTGGGAATTTTAGCCATTTTTAATATATCATCAGATGTAAATTTATTAATATCACCAATCAATCCTATTTCAGGATTATTTTGGACAATTGTCATACGACAGGCTTTATTACATTCACATGCTAGAACGGCATCAATTCCGCCGTTTTTCATTCCAATATCAAGTCCCATTGCGCCAGAAAAAAAACTTAGGGCCACAATTGGAGGGATAGTGTCTTGCAGACGTTCATGATCAACTGGATCAATAATTATATTATTTATTTTAATATATTCATTCAAATTTTTAACGGAAATCAGCCATTGATTTCCTGATTGTTTTGCTTTAAGTTGATCATTTTTTATTAGTAATTTTACAGATGGTATGGTTAATTTTAGCTGTTTTGCGACTTCATTTACTGTGAGCAAATTATTTGTATCTATCATAAGGATAATATGTTTTTCCTTTCTTTCTCAATTTTATAGACCTATTATAACATACTCGATTTTATGGTTCAAGCGTTATGAAATAATAGGCGTTTCCCGACGATAGGTAAGCGGTGTAATACCTGTTTTTTCTTTAAATAGACGAATAAAGTGATTGGCATTCTCGATGCCAACCATCTGGCTGATAACGCCGATTTTTTCATCGGAGTGCAGCAGGAGGTTTTTCGCTTGTTCTATACGTATATTGTTAAGATACTGTAATGGCGTATCATTATAGTATTTTGCAAATTCGCGGCAAAGGCGGTATTTATTGATATTGTATTTTAATGAGAGTTCATCAAGCGAATATTGTTTGTCATATGCATTATCAAATTTCTGTTTCATATCAGCAATATATGACGGAATATGGTAGGAACCTGCAAGCTCTTTAGAACGTGACAGATATAGCTGTGTATAGAGAGCTATCAGCGCATGGGAGCGCATTAATCCATAAGTTTCGTCGTCTGTTTGCAATTTCAGAAGCTGTTCCCATAATGCACGTGTATCAACGTTGGAGTCCATTTTAAAGATACATCCGCCAAGTGTTTCTAATTTTTTATGGAAATAACTACTAATAGGAGAACTGACAAAACAGATAGTATATTCCCAAATATTATGCAGGCAGGTTAACTTATGCTGTTTATGGCAGTCAATAAAAGCAAGTGTGCCTTTTGTCAGTTCGTATGCGGCATTTATCTGTGTAGGTGTGTCACAAAACAGTTTGCCAATACCTTTGGTAGTATGGATAAGACAATATGCATCAAGATTCGCAGTTTCGTAGGAAAAAGGAGATGTAACGGATACTTCGCGGCGGCTAAGCAGATAAGGAAGGCTCTCGCAGAAGTCGTAGGTGCGGGTATAAGCAGTTTCAAAATAGTCGGAGAGGGAGAAACGGTTGCTGGTTTCGGAGGAGATTAAAGCATTAAAAAATTCGGAGGAAAATAATTTTGGGGGCATGGATGAACTCCTTTTTATTAACATTTTTTATAATAAGCATTTTTTATAATAAGCATTTTTTATTATTAACATTTTTTTATTATAAGCATTTTTCTTTACTAGGAACTAGCGCAAAATAATTTGTGGATAGTTCCTTATTAAATGTACAAAATTGAATGTGCACAAAAATAATTGTAAATAAATTATAACTTAATTGAAATAAAAAAGTCAAGAAAAGAATATAAATCTTAATAAATGAAGATTAAATGGCTAAAAATGAAGGAATTATAAAATGAGATAGTTTAGTTAAATACAATTTTAAGTAAATTTAAGTATTTTTAAGTAAAATAACGATACCAAAATATACAAAATATATAAAAATAACGGATACAAATTGTAAAAATAAAAGAAGTGACGAAAAAACTCAATAATTGAATATAAAACTCAATTATAAGTGATGACTAAAGCGTTAATTTAATTTAAACTAAAAACAAGTTAACAAACAACGTTAACAATGCTAAAACAAGCGAGTAAATTATTTTAAAGGGAGGTTTTAACATGAAGTTAAAAAAACTTATGGCACTTGGAATGGCTGTAGTCATGACATTATCTTTGGCAGCATGTGGTGGAAAGGATGATTCTTCCAGCAGCTCAAACAACAATTCATCATCAGACAATAATGCGGCAAGCAATAATACATCAAATGATAACGCTGCAAACAAGGATGATGCAAACAGTGATAGTGCAGATGCGGAAACACCATCAAATGATGCAGCAGGCACAGACAGCGGTGTACCTACATATGCATCCATTAATCTGGGAACAGACTATACAGATTTAACAGCTTCTATTAAGTTTATGCATCATAAGACAGACCGTGAGGAAGACGGTACAATGGCAAACTTAATTGCTGAGTTTAACAAAACATATCCAAATATCAAAGTTGAAACAGAAGGAATTACAGATTACGCACAGACAGCTCTTTTAAGACTTCCAACAGGTGACTGGGGCGACATTATGTTTATCCCAACCATTGATATGGTAGATTTGCCAACATATTTTATACCTTATGGAACAGTTGATGAAATGTCACAATTTATCAATTTTGCAGATAACTGGAGATTTGAAGGAAACTGCTATGGTATTGGATATATGGGCAATGCGCAGGGACTTCTTTACAACAAGGCAGTATTTGAGAAAGCGGGCATTACAGAACTTCCAAAGACTCCAGATGAATTTATTGAAGCATTGCAGAAGATTAAGGACAATACCGATGCAATTCCTCTTTACACAAACTATGCAGCACAGTGGACAATGGGCGGACAGTGGGATGCTTTGCTCGGTGCAATTACAACAGGTGATGAGGAATGGTTAAACAACAAGTTTACACATATGGCAGAGCCGTTTAAGGATAATGGAGATGGCACAGGCGCATATGCATTGTACAAGATTTTATATGATGCAGTTGCAAACAATTTAATTGAGGATGATTATACCACAACAGACTGGGAAGGCTGCAAGGGTATGATTAACAGAGGTGAAATCGGTACAATGGTATTAGGTTCATGGGCAATTGCACAGATGAAGGCTGCTGGTGACAACCCAGATGACATCGGATATATGCCGTTCCCTATCTCTGTAAATGGTCAACAGTATGCAACAGCAGGCCCTGACTATGGTTTCGGAATCAATGTCAATGCAAGCGATGAGAATAAGACTGCTTCTATGGTATTTGTAAAGTGGATGGTAGAGGAGTCAGGATGGTGTGATTTAGAAGGCGGATATCCTATCTCTAAGACAGCTCCTACATCTTTCGTATTCGATAATGTAAATATCGTTACCAACGCACCTTCACCAGAAGATGAGGCAGATTTAATGAATCAGATGAACGCAGAATCAGAATTAAACTTCAACAATGGTGGTGACTCAAGAGTTATGGGTATTGTTGAGTCAGCTGCAGCAGGCAAAGCATATGATGATATTATGGCAGAGTGGACACAGAAGTGGAATGATGCACAATCAGCTCTTGGTGTAGATGTAACATACTAATATTAAGCGATTCGATCTTAATTTTTATCATGGTATTGCGCATGATTGGCTTGCAGGTTTTGGGCTTGCAAGCCAATCATTCCAAAAAGTGGAACAAAATAACCTCGACGATTTTAGAAGAAAAGGAGGAGATGCTTTATGGCAGCAGCAACAGCTAAGTCAAAGACTCCGTTCAATTTCAGTAAGTGGCTGCGAAGCAGGAACGGTCAGCAGGCAATTGTAATTATCCTGTTTTCCCTAATTCCTTTAGTGCTTTTGTTTACATTTACTTATTATCCGTTTGCGGAAATGTTCAAATTTAGTTTTTATGACAGAAATTATATTAAAGTACGAAAATTTGTAGGTTTTGATAATTATCTGGATGTTTTTAAAAGAGATGACTGTTTCCGTGCTCTGTGGCTGTCGCTCTACTATATGGGCGGTGCTGTAATACAGCTTGCGTTAGCACTATATTTGGCAACGGTATTCTGTTTTGGAATTAAGGGTGGAAATTTCTTTAAAGGCTGTATGTTTTTCCCATACCTAATTAATGGTATTGCAATTGGTTTTATTTTTAAGTTCTTTTATACCAGAGGATTCGTATTAGATACTGTGCTCCAGTGGATTGGGTTTGACTTAGAAAATCTGCCGTACTGGTTAAAAGATACCAGTATTAACAATTTTTCGCTGGTGGCAACGAGCGTATGGAAATATTTTGGGCAAAATATGGTGCTGTTTGTTGGTGCAATGATGTCCGTGGATGCATCTCTCTATGAAGCAGCCGAACTTGACGGCGCAAACAAGTGGCAGCAGTTCAAATATATTATGCTTCCAAGTATTAAGACAATTGTAATGTTAAATTTAATTATGTCTATCACAGGTTCATTAAGTGCATTCGAGCCTCCATTCGTTATTATGTCTGGTGGTGGAAATGGTACAGCAACATACTTTATTAAGATGCATGAAATCGCACACACAAGCCAGAAGGTTGGTTTGGCATCCGCAATGGCAATTGTGCTGTTAATGATTATTTTTGCGGCAACGATTTTGCAGAAGCTGTTCTTTAAGTATGTATTTAAGAATGCAGAAGATGAGGATAAGGGCGCATCAGCAAGACGTGAAAAGAAACTAGCAAAGGGAAGGGGGTAATGCAGCTATGACAGTTGTTGAGGCAGTAAAAAAATATCTGTGGATATTTATTAAGTATTTTTCAATGGTATTTTTCTCATTTATTGCTCTGCTTCCGGTGGTATCTTGTATTATTACCGCATTTAAAACGGAAACGGAATACCAGAATACGAATGTTATGACGCCGCCGGAGAGTTGGCTGAATTTTGATAACTTTATTGACGCGTTCCGCAGAGCGAATATGGGCAGGGCGTTTATCAATTCCGCAGTTATCGTGTTTTTCGTAGTAATTGGGTCTGTTTTGGTTGGTTCTATGATTGCTTATGTATTGAACCGCTTTAAGTTTCCGGGCAATGGATTGATTCGTAGTTTATTCCTGTTTGCGACATTGCTTCCAGGTATTGCGATGCAGATTTCAACATACCAGTTGATGTATACGATTGGGTTTATTGACCATTTGTATGGTTATATTATCCTGATGATGGGTACAGATGTTATCTCTATTTACATCTTTATTCAGTTCTTTGAAAATATTTCGGTTTCGCTGGACGAATCGGCATATATGGACGGGGCAAGTTATTTTACAATTTTCTTTAAAATCCTGTTTCCGCTCTTGAAACCGGCGATTGTAACGTGTATGATATTAAAAGGGGTAGGCGTTTACAACGAATACTATAGTGCACAGCTTTATTTGATTGACAAAGACCTGAAGACAGTTGCAATTTCACTGTATACATTTACCGGCCCGTTGGGCAGCCAGTACAATTTAATTTGTGCAGGTGTTATTATTAGCTTAATTCCCGCGTTGGTTATTTTCCTTGCTTTCCAGAAACAGATTTATTCTGGCTTGACAGCAGGCGCTGTTAAGGGTTAAATCACAGCAGGAAGTCACAAAACAAATAAAAGCCGCTCCGTGGTGGCAGGATTTGCTGCTGTGGGGCGGATATTGGTATATAGTAAATTTATTGTTTGATTTGGAAAGGCAGGCTTACAAGATGAAGTCGGAGATTAAACAGCATCTTACACAAGATATTATTCCCTTTTGGAAAAGTATGCGTGATAATGAGCACGGCGGTTATTATGGCTGGCTTGGATATGATTTAAAGTTGGACAAGCAGGCTGTAAAAGGTTGTATTCTAAACAGTCGAATTACATGGTTTTTTGCCAATGCCTATACATTGTTAAAGGACGAGAGTCTTTTGGAAGAGGCAAAACATGGATTCGCATTTCTAAAAAATGCCTGCTGGGATAAGGAAAACGGCGGCGTATTCTGGTCGGTAAAGTATGATGGTACGCCGGAGGAAACTTTGAAACATACATATAATCAGGCATTTTCAATCTATGCACTTTCTTCTTATTATGAGGCGAGTAAAGAGAAAGAAGCTCTTGACATGGCATACTGTCTGTATGATATGATAGAAGAAAAGATGCGTGACGAACTTGGTTATAAGGAGGCATTTGATAAGGCGTT
>CBCOYO010000025.1:4829-30369 GCA_965114465.1 uncultured Lachnospiraceae bacterium | reverse complement strand
AATGCGGTACAGTATTATAATATCTTGTATATGTTTCCCTTAATGCGACAGCCCCTTCTTTTAGGTCTTGTTTATGACTAGAAAGCAATTTGGTGAAAATAAGAAAAAGGACTGTCAGCAAATGTTAGGTTTTTCTGACAGTTCTTTTTTGCACATCCTCATTGCCAGAGGAAGTATGTCTATTAAATTTTATTTACACTTTTGTACTCCACTTAGAACAATCCCAAACAGCGGTCGCCAGTCCATCATAAAAATCCGGCTCATGGCAGACCATTAAAATACTGCCTTTATATGCCATTAAAGCACGCCGCAGTTCCGTTTTGGCATCAGTGTCAAGGTGGTTTGTCGGCTCATCTAGCAATAGAACGTTCGTTTTTTTGTTAATAAGCTTGCACAGACGCACTTTTGCCTGCTCGCCGCCGCTTAACACTTTTACTTTGCTTTCAATATGTTTGGTGGTAAGCCCGCATTTTGCCAGCGCAGAGCGCACTTCATACTGTGTAAAGGAGGGAAATTCTTTCCAGATTTCTTCAATGCAGGTAGTTGTAACGGAGGAATCCATTTCTTGCTCAAAATAACCAATTTCCAGATAATCGCCCAGTTCCACACCGCCATTTAGGGGTTGAATCAGCCCAAGAATACTCTTTAAAAGTGTGGTTTTTCCAATACCGTTTGCGCCAGTCAATACGATTTTCTGTCCACGCTCCATAGAGATATTTAATGGTTTGGAAAGTGCTTCTTCATAACCGATTACCAGACTTTTTGTTGTAAAAATATACCGCCCGCTGGTTCTGGCTTCCTGAAAATGAAATTCCGGTTTGGGTCTTTCTGATACACGTTCGATGATTTCCATTTTATCTAGCTTCTTTTGGCGTGACATTGCCATATTTCTTGTCGCAACACGTGATTTATTTCGTGCTACGAAATCCTTTAGTTCAGCAATTTCTTTCTGCTGTCTGTTATAAGCGGCTTCCTGCTGTGACTTTTTTATTGCATAGACTTCCTGAAATTTATCATAGTCGCCGACATAGCGGTCAAGTTGTGTGTTTTCCATATGATAGATAATATTAACTACGCTATTGAGAAAAGGAATATCATGCGATATCAAAATAAAAGCATTTTCGTATTCCTGCAAATAACGTTTTAGCCATTCGATATGGTTAGCATCAAGATAATTTGTGGGCTCGTCTAAGAGCAGGATATCAGGTTTTTCTAACAGTAATTTTGCAAGGAGTACTTTCGTTCGCTGTCCACCGCTTAAGTCTGTGACATCTGTGTCCAGACCGACATCCATTAAACCGATTGCACGTGCAACTTCGTCAATTTTTGCGTCAATTAGATAGAAGTCATGCTGTGTTAGTAAATCTTGAATCGTGCCGAGTTCTTCCATATAATTTTCTAATTCTGTTTCCGATGCGCTGCCCATTTTATCACAAAGATCGTTCATCCGTGTTTCCATTGCATACAAAAAATCAAACGCAGATGCAAGAACACTGCGCACAGACATTCCTTTTTGCAGTACGGTATGCTGATCAAGATAACCGATACGTACATTTTTTGCCCATTCCACTTTGCCTTCATCGGGAATCAGTGTGCCTGTAATAATATTCATAAAGGTAGACTTTCCTTCGCCGTTTGCGCCTACCAATCCGATATGTTCACCTTTTAACAGCCGAAAAGATACATTGTTGAAAATGGTTCTGTCGCCAAAACCATGCGAAAGATTTTCGACATTTAAAATACTCATAATAATAGTCCTCTTTTCCTTGTTGATAGATACTTTTATTTATAAGGAATTGATCAAAAATAATTTTAAATCCTGCACGTGCGTTAATGATTCTATTATACATGAAATATTGGAAATAGCAATGTGTAAATTTTCATATACGAATAAATACAGTGTATCGCCTATTATAAAAATTTTCCTATAATTTAGCTTGACAAATTAGTTAGTTTATGCTAACCTAAATAAAGTAAGGAATAACTAATAAATGTTTTATATCAAAAACCGTAATTGGATACATTGCAATAAAACATGAGAGTTGCCTTCCCAATATACTTATACTACATAACGCCAGAATTTACCGTTTTGCACTGGTTAAACGTATATGGCTGGCATTATGTAGTCAGGTTACTCGGAAATTTTAACTGTTAAGCAGTATATATCACACAGCCAAGGAAATGCCGTATCAATAATAGCTGGTACACACTATTATTGATGCGGCATTTTTATTATATTTTAAAGATAATAAAGTTTTTTGAATGGTATATGCAGTGATAAGAGAATGGTTTGCGTATCTTATTTTTATGAAAACATTTAGATAGTGCAACATATCCTAATTATTTTATGTTATACTATTAAAAATAATTTTGTTCCCTTGGGATAGTGAAACGAAGAATATTAGGAACTGTTTATGTTATATTATAGTGCTTAACCGTTAAATTTTCTGAGTAATCTGGCTACATAACGCCAGCTATATTCGTTTAACCAGTGCCATACAGTAAATTCTGGCGTTATGTAGTATAAGTGCCCAAAAGATTGACACGAAGTAATAATATGCACACAGCCGTACAAAGGAAATTGGGGCTGTCGCATTAAAGAAAACAGATACAAGATATTATAGCAGTGCAACACATTCTGAACTATATCTTGTATAATTAAAGATTATTGCGACAGCCCCCGTGCGATTGGCGCAGCGGGTCTGTCGGAATTAGGAAACCATATACAAGATAGTCTAACATCATGATGCGATTGATTCGATATCTTGTATAATCAAAGCTTGTTGCGACAGTTCTATGTGACTAATGTAGCTGCACTGCAAATCTTTTGCCGTGCAATATATTATACAAAAATCAAAGGTGAAAATAAAATGGAAATCAAAAAAATTCGTCTAAGGAATCTGCTTTTACCCTCCAATGTATTTATGGCACCGCTTGCAGGGTATACCTGTTATCCATTTCGTATGCTTGCTTATGAACTCGGTGCTGGTCTGTGCTTTACGGAGATGTGCAGTGCCAACGCTTTAAAATATGAAGATAGAGCAACAAAGCGTCTGTTGCTTACCACAAAGGAGGAGAAGATCAAAGCAGTACAACTGCTTGGCGGCAATCCGGCAGTAATGGAGCATATGGCGAAAAGTGATCTGCTGCAGGAGTTTGACATTGTGGATATTAATATGGGCTGTCCCGTTCCTAATGTATTTAAAAGCGGTGAGGGAAGTGCACTTTTGCTCGATTGGAAGCGTGCAGCGGCAATTATCCGTGGTTGTAAAAAGAGCAGTAAAATTGTGACAGTAAAATGCCGTACTGGTATTCGAGAAGAGGATATGTTTGCGGCAGAATTTGCTCGTATGTGTGAGGATGCAGGTGCAGATATGATTACAATTCACGGCAGAAGCCGCAGTATGATGTACGATGGCAAGCCCTATTATAATGAGATTGCGCACGCAAAAGCGGCAGTATCAATCCCTGTTATTGCAAATGGTGGGATTTTTTCTGCAAAGGATGCTGATATTATGATGGAGCGCACCGGCGCAGATGGGATAATGCTGGCACGTTATGGGCTGGAAAATCCATTTGTCTTCTGTGAATTAACGGGTGTACCACTGCAAAAAACAGCATTGGATATCTTAAAAGAGCAGATAACATTGACAGCACAGTATTATAATGAAACGTTTACTTTGCAATATATTAAGAAACTTGCTTCCTATATGATGAAAAAACGCAAAGGAACAAAACAGTATAAAGAACGCCTGCATCAAAGCGGAAGCATAAAGGAATTACAGGAAATCGTGGAAACAATTTTTGCGAATAAGCAGGATTAAAACTTACTTTCTCAAATTTAGAAAGGAAAAATAGTACAATGACAGAGCATTTTCAAATAAAAGACGGCGTATTGGAGGCATATACAGGCAGGGAGGAAGTGCTGCGTGTGCCGGAGGGCATTCATACCATTGGCGCAGGTGCGCTGAAAACCTGTGTTTCCCTAAAAAACCTAATATTACCATCAAGTCTGCGCTGTATTATGGAGAGCGCATTTAAAGGATGCCGTAAGCTGGAAAAGGTGGAAATTCCGCAGGGCGTCACAACGATTGGAAGCTATGCATTTCACCGCTGCCATGCATTAAAGTGGATTGTGCTTCCGCCTTCTGTGGAAGAATTGGGGGATTGTGTGTTCCTTTACTGTGATAGTTTGACAGAAGCGCGGATATCGGGTGTAAAGCATCTGGGGAAGCAGGTGTTTGTCAATGATGTGCTTTTGGAAATATTGGAAGTTTCGCCAGATTTAGAGCCAGAATGTATCTGTGATGTATTTACAGGGTGCAGTAAGCTGCGAGAAATTATATTTGCTGACGGCAGCCGTTATGTATTCCCGAATGCGGTGGAGGCAGCAGTAGGACAACATTCTCTGCCATCGCTTGTTCGTTTGGTGGTTACAGATATTTTACGAATGATGGAATTAGATGGCAGATGCTTGTTGCGTTTTCAAACCAACTTAAAAAATGTAGAACTGCCAGAAGGGATTGAGAGTCTTGGAAAAAGCTGCTTTTTTGACAAGCGGGGGATTTTATCTGTAACATTACCAAAGTCTTTGAAGAAAATTGGCAGTCGGGCATTTCGCAATTGCATTAATTTGGAGGAAATTTGCTTTGCGGGAATAGAAGTGGAGATTGAGCCAGATGCATTTAAAAACTGTACATCGCTAAGAATCATCCGCATCAAAAACAGGGCAGAATATACGCTGACAGGAATAGCAGGATTGGTGGAAAACGTGTCCAGCAATGCAGAACAAACAGTACAAAATAAGCAAGATAATGGAGTAGAAGAAAATAAGAAAACGTCTACTACAGTTCCAGAGTTGGTACGGGTGATTCACCGTCAGGTTATGGGAAATTTCCGGATTAGCGGCACGATACTTTTAAAATATTTAGGTGAGGAATCTCGTGTGATTGTTCCCAATGGTATTACAAGGATTGCGGAGGAAGCATTTGCCGGAAATGAAGCGGTGGATCGTGTTATCTTGCCAGAAAGTGTGCAAGAAATAGGTGCAGAAGCATTTCGGGACTGTTTGGTGTTACAATCCATTATATTTCCTGAAGGATTATGCACAATAGGCGCTGGCGCATTTGCACACTGTGTAAAATTAATTCGTGCGAATTTACCTTCTAAAATTCAGAAAATAGAGGCAAGAACATTTCGGCATTGCCATAGCCTGCGTGAGATTTTTTTCCCAGAAGGACTATATTTTATAGGGGAAAGTGCTTTTTACGGCTGTTCTTCACTAAAAAAACTGGAATTTCCACAACGGCTGGAAAGCATTGGAGAACTGGCGTTTTATCGCTGCAGTGGATTAAGGGAAGTATTGATTCCGCAAAAAACAGAGAATGTAGGGTCTTTGGCATTTGCAAGAAGTGGAGTGCGCACTGTGCAGATAGCAAGCAGCGGCAAGGCTTTTGGAACAGATATCTTTTGTGACTGTATTAAGTTGAAAACAATGGTGCTTGAGGATCATGTGCAGCATATCCCAGATAAGTTTGCATATGGCTGTGCAGTATTAGAGCAAGTGACTGTGTCAAAAGAGTTGCAGTCGATCGGACGCCATGCAATGGAAGGAACACGGTTTTTGCAGCAATGGAAGCAGAGTCAGAAAGAGCAAAAAATGCCGCAAAATACAGAAGATGTGGATTTTATTTTCTGGGAAGGGCAGGAATTAGAGGGTGTTGTAAAGCTTCCCGATAATGTGCGGATTGTGGCAGGCGGTGCTTTTTACGGAAATACAAAAATAACAGAAATACATTTGCCGCAGTGTGTCCGTTTTATTGGCCGCGCTGCATGGAAAGGATGCAAAAACCTCCAAAAAGCAGTGCTGCCAGCAGGATATCAGCAGATTGCAGCAGAAGTATTTTCAGGCTGTGCAGCATTGGAGGCGGTAATACAATATTCTGACGAAAGTGGAAAAAAGGAAACAGCGAAGAATATAGAATTGCCAGAGTCAGCGCAAAATATGGATATACTTACGATGCTTCCCGTTCGTGAGTCGGGTGATTTGACAAATTTTAGCGACCATGAGTATAAATATCAGATTCCGGCGTGGCAGACAATTGGGAAACGTGCGTTTTATCAATGCCAAAAACTGCGCAATCTGCGTTTGGATTGTGTGGAGTTTATTGGAAAAGAAGCATTTGCGGGATGTAAGCTGTTACAGCCCTGCACAATAAATTTTGGCGTACAGATTGGGGAACGTGCTTTTGAAGATACCTTATTTTTGCAAAAAGATGCATTTTTTAATCAAATACAGAACGGATATTCTGTAATTGCCGCCACGGTTGTGTCTGGTGCAAAGTGCCACGGCGCAGTCCGCATTCCAGAGGGTGTGAGTATACCTAAAGGTGTGAGCATACCTAAAGGTGTGAGTATACCTAAAGGTGTGAGTATACCTAAAGGTGTGAGTATACCTAACGATGTGAGCATACCTAACGGTGTGCAGAGAATTGCGCCCTATGCATTTGCAGGAAATCGGGAAATTACCAGCATTGTATTGCCGGAGGGATTGGTACAGATTGGAGAAGGCGCATTTCTTGGGTGCAGCGGGTTGAAGGAGATAAAATTTCCACAGACGCTGCGGCGGGTTGAAGCGCGTGCGTTTGAAAAATGCAGTTCGCTAATGGCAGTGGAACTTCCTGCATGGCAGGTGGGCACAGCGGCGTTTGCGTATTGTACGGCGCTTACTAAGGCAGCGCTGCCTAATGTTTCTCTTCTTGCGGATTCTCTTTTTACAGGCTGTGTCAGCCTTGTGGAATGTGTGTGTGATAGCGCAAAAGCGATAAAATCTTATTGTTTTAGCGGTTGTAAAAACTTAAAGCAGTTTGCTTTTGAAAACGTTTATACAATACGGCAGTATGCATTTTGGGGCTGCGAAAGTTTAAAATCTGTTGTTTTTCAAGATAATACTTGTATTTTGGAGCACGCATTTGAGGATTGCTGTGGTTTGGAAAATATTGTGCTATGTGGTAAAGAGGGTATGGTAAAATTGTGGGAGTATGCGTTTTCGGGCTGTACAGCATTACAAAAAGTGCAATTAAAAGGTGCAAATTGGCAGCTAAAATGCTATCAAGATATTCTTTCAGACAATTTGCCGGAAATGGTGCGGATGCTTTTTCATAGTGCAATGAGTTGCTTTCTTGTAGAGCAGGAGGAGCGGCTTTGCGGGTATCATGGCAGTGCACGCTTTGTAAAAATACCAGAGGGCATCCGGTGGATAGAAGCAGAAGTTTTTCGAGATATTCCTATGCTGCAAGAGATCGAAATACCCGAAAGCGTAGAATATATCGGTGCAAGGGCATTTCATCAGACTGCTTGGCTGGCACAACAGCAGCGCAAATCGCCTATGGTGCTCGTTCGGGATATGTTAATAGATGGTTCTGGCTGTGTCGGAGAAGTAGTCGTTCCGGCGTCTGTCCGTTTGGTGTGTGGCTGGGCATTTGCAAACGGTATGAAAATTGAAAAAATCCGGTTTTTATCCGACAAAGTTCGTGTGGAGGAATATGCTTTCCGCAACTGTATTTTCCTGCGGGAATTAATACTTCCGGATGGATTTTGCGTACATTTTACAGGGATTGCTGACCGCACAAAAGAACTCCCGCCTCTTGCGAAACAGGCAGTTTTAGACAGTCTTAACTGTTTTAAAACAGATGCGGAGGGGGTTTTAATCGAATGCACTGGAAATATTTCTGTGCTGAAGGTTGCTGATGGCATTACCGCAATCGGTGAAGGCGCATTTCAGGATGGAAACCTATTAACCGTAATTACGTTGCCCGAAACTGTAAAATACATTGGCAAGCGTGCTTTTGCAGGATGCAAATGGCTAAGAGAAGTTCGTAATGCACAAGGCGTGGAAGCAATCGGTGAGCAGGCATTTTCGGGCTGCGGTGCATTAGAGCATATAGAATTGTCAAATCATTTTCACAAAATAGGTGCAAAAGCTTTTGAAAACTGCACATCCTTAAAGGAAATAAATTTGCCAGAGGGGATTGAAGAAATTCCGGAGAAAGCCTTTTACCGCTGTCATAGCTTAGAAAATATAATACTTCCAACTACGCTAATGCACATCGGAAAAGATGCATTTGGGTTCTGTACTTGTCATAAAATTCAAAAGATAACATAATAATTGAGATATGTTAAGTAAGCTTTGGAGCAAATAAATTCATAATATATACTACATAATGTCAGAATTTATCATACTGCACTGATTAAACGTATATGGCGGGCGTTATGTAGTCAGGTTACCCGGAAAATTTAACTGTTAAGCAGTATAAAATAATGAGTTAATCTACGATTACAGAGAAAATAGAAGGAGTTGTATGTTTTATGTATTACCGCAGACTGGGCAATACAGGCTTAATGGTTTCAGAGATTGGCTTTGGAACAATCCCTATTTTACAGGGAAGTGTTCCGGTTTTGCCTGAATATTTTAACTTAGATGACCAAACGGCGATTGCAGTATTGGAATATGCGTTTTCGCTTGGCTGCAATCTGTTTGATACAGCGATTGTGCCAGAATATGGTGATGCAGAGATAAAACTCGGTAAATTTGCAAAGCATATCGGCAGAGAGCTCATTGTAATTTCGGATAAAGCACGCTTTTTTTCTGGGAATGAAATGTATCAGGCTGTGCTTGATTCTTGTGCAAATTTAGGCACATTTGCGGATATTTATTTTGTGCATCAAGTGGACAGTGCGCACGAGGACGAAGTATTTCAAAAAGGCGGCGCTTTGGATGCCCTTACGGAATTAAAGCGCGAGGGCAGAATCCGTTTTGCAGGGATTGCTTCGCATTATTATGATATTTTGCTGCGTGGTGCACAGGATAGGCGCGTGGATGTGCTGCAGGGCAGCGGAAACATTTTCGAGCGCGGAATGTTGGAACGGATAAAGACAGAGCCGCTTTTTTGGGAGAAGGGCATTTTGGTCAATAAAGTATACGCCGCCGGACTGCTTCCTGCCTTTTTTAAGGAAAACATATTAATTCAGGGAGTGTTATCCTATCCAATATCCTGCGCATTAATCGGACTAGGCAGTGTAGCACAGGTAAAAACCGCAATGGATTGGGATACAAGGGCGCAGTCGGCAGCGATTCCTTCGTTTGAAGAGGTGCTTACGGTTTTAGAGAAGCACTATTTGCCTATTCCATGCGACAGATGTCAAAGATGTAAATGTTTATATAAAGAAGCAATTGCGGCAGACTTCGATAAGCAAATGTTTATGGAAAGCGAGGCGGCTGTGATAGAAACGGAGATTCACACTTTATTTCGACAGTATCAATATTTTTATATGGGCAAGGATTATTGGGCATTGAAAAAACTAGGGTTGGGAATTGCGCAGAGCGCCGCGCAATGCCGACGCTGTACCCAAATGCCTTGCTTGGAACTGTGTCCCAAAGGAATACGTATACCAGATGAGATACAGCGGATTGCGGAGTTGGTGGGGCGGTATGCGATTTTGTAATGGGTTATTGAAAATGAGCATCCCACCATTGCGGATTTTTAAGGTAGCGTTCACGCTTTGCGATATCCATTGTTTTCACCCGCCAGTTTCTATAAAATGTAAATATTAAAAAGAAAGCATGTCATTTGTGCTGCGAATGGCAGTTACCATTTCGCGCAGTTCAGACATTAGATTGTCAATTTCATCTTCGCTGAGCGTAGAGAAATCGACTTCTTCTAATTCTTTAATACGGTCGCCATAAGTGTCTTCGAAATTTTGCACTGCCTGTTTTCCTTCTTCAGAAGCAGATGTACTTTCTGCTGCTTCTTTAGCTTTTTTATAATTGTTTTGAATGGTAGTATAGGCATCAGTAACTTGCTTTATTTTGTCCTCCAATGTGACTTCTACATCTGGTACATGACGGTCGATCTCGGCACTTGATATATTGGGAACTGTTTTTTTCTCAAATCCGCAGCCTGCGCAAATAATACAGGAAAGTGCAAATAACGAGGCTGTTTTTATTATTCTTTTTCTTAACATATTATACCATTTCCTTTCTATGTATACTGATTAAATGGTGTTGTTCATCCTTGCTAAACTTGTAAAAGATTTTAATCGTACTAGTCTTTTTATAGCAAATAGATGTATTTTTTGCTCTGTTTTTATTGTTTTTGCATTAAGTGTATATTTCTAGGTTGAATTGTAACGATTTTAGCACAGCTTGTTTTCATTTTCAATATTGTTAGAAGAAATAGTTTATAATTTACCTTTGATTAATCGAACAATTTTGCAAATAGTATGCATATTTAAGAAAAACTTTTGTGAAAAGTGCATTGGTATTAAGAGAAATAATGCAAAAAAATGTAAAAAATGCAAGATATAGAAAAACTTTGCACAAATTTGTTGATATATCGTTTGTTCGAGTATATAATAAGGAAGTAAATGAAACAAAATTATTTTATTGAGTACTGGATATGGGATAATGTTAGGGGAAGGCATTGAAGAGCGGAAACAAATAATTTTGTTCCATCAGTAAACTGTAGTTGTAATAGTAGTTTAGGAGGTATGGAAGTGAAAAAGAAAGTTGTTTCCATGATGCTTGCACTTACATTGGTATTTTCAGAGATTCCGGCATATACAGCGAATGCTGCTGAGAATCCAAGTGACAATGTTGAAAATGTGGAAGAAGATGGAACGGAAACGTCAAAAACCGAAGAAGATGAAACGACACAATTTACAGACACACAGAACGCAGAAATAGAAAATACAGATCAATCAGATGTAGAAGAACAAAATTCAGAAACTGCACAAACTGAAAATACGGAAGAAGTAAAAACAGAAATTAAAACAGCGGCGGCGAAAAGACCAGTTAATGACGCAGACAATGAGATTGTTACTTTTCATGTAGCAGAAAACGGAAAAGCAGTAGGCTCTGACGGCGTATTATATGAAGATGTTGTGTATCTGTCAGCAGATACTGTAAGAGCATTGGATGAAGATATACAATCTGTATACTTTGAAGTATGTGATTCGATAGCAGAGTTAAAAGCACAGGAAGATGCTTTAAATGGTGCGGTTATTGCTGTAGATGAAGAAGGAAATCTTCATTATTCTATCTCTGTTCCGACAAAAAGGCTGGCAGAGGGAAGTTTGTTTCAAGAGAGAGCAGATTCAACAGAAGAATCATCTACACAAGAATCTATAAAGGAAAGTTCGGAGAAAACAGAGGAAGTTTCAACAGAAACAGAAGCAGCGGAGAACAATTCCGCAGAGGATAGAGCTTCTGAGGAAACGGAATCTAAGGAAGTTTCTACGGAGGAAAATTCCACAATTGCAGAATCAACGGAAGAAGTTTCAAGTAAGGAAGAAACTTTATCTTCAGAAGAAACTTCTAAGGAGGAAACCTCAGTTAAGGAAGAATCTTCATCTATGGAAGAAGTTTCATCTGCGGAAGAAACTTCTAGTCAGGATACATCGGTAGAAGAAACTACTTCAAGTGAAGAAGATACAGAACAGGACACTACAGAGAGTTCCACAACCGAAGAAACTTCTGAAGAAGAAACTAACGAGGAAGAAACAATTTCTGAGGAAGAAAGTTCTGAAGAGGCAGAGTCAACAGAGGAAGTGTCTTCAATTGAGGATACTACGGAAGCTGACACGACAGAACCAGAAACAATAGAAGCAGAACCAGAGGAATATGTATTTGCAGCAGAAAATATGGAACTTCTGGAGTATGGGCAGGAGGAAACATTTGAAGTTGTAGATAATGTTAAGGTTGAACCGATTGTGGATTTGGGATATGGCTCTAATACAGATTTTGCTCAGTTTAATTCAACATTAAAGTCAAAGACATATTTTAAAAATCAGTTGGATTCTGTTGAAAAGAAAATTTATGACGCAGGTGTTAACAAGTTAACAAAAGGAACGAATCAATTTGAGTATGCATATCCAATAGAAAAAATTAATGATGATTATAATAGTGCTATGATACATAAGCGTACTTTTCAGGCAGTATCAGCCATAATTATGCAATATCCTTATGATATGGATTGGATGGATTTATCAAGTGAAGGAGAAACGACGATAGGGGTTGGTGTATATGAAGGGACGAATTATCTTACAGGTAAATTGCGTCTTACTTTGGGAATAGCACCCTATTATAGTGCCGATTTGGTAAATAAAGCAAATAATAAGGTGTTTGAGTTAGCAGAGAAGGCACAACGCTATGCTATGGAAAATTATCCCAATGATATCGTATATGGTGTCGTTAAGTATATGGATGATTGGATTTGTGAAAATAATTATTATGATATGATCGGTGTAACTGGGGGGAACGCAGGAGATTCTCCAGCCGATAAGGAAGCATATTATTATTGTCATTCTTCCTATGGTATTTTATTAAAGGGATTTGGGGTATGTGAAAGTTATGCTTTGGCGATGACAAGATTGCTTGATGCATTGGGAATTCCCAATATGTATGCAACAGGATATGCAGGAACACCAACAAATGGAGGTGGACATGCATGGAATTATGTTCAGATGCCTGATAATAAATGGTATTTGCAGGATTCAACATGGAATGATGATACAAATCCAGAGCATACAGTATCGTATGGTGATTATTTGTTATGTGCAGATGATGGTATGCATTTGCCACAAGGATCCAGATGGGTTTTGAATAATGGTGATTTCACATTTGTAGATGTTAATAATACAAATTATGACATATCCAAAGGCGGCATATTTGACACAAAAGCCTATAATCTAAACTTAAAGGACAATAAGACTATTCAACTTAATGTGAATGATACGTATGGGGATATTTATAAACCAGTGTTTACAAGCAGTAATACAAAGGTAGCAAAGGTTGATAAGAAAGGTAAGATTACTGCAGTATCAGCAGGTAAAGCAAATATTACAGTAGCATATAACTTAAATGGCGTGCAAATAAAGGATACATGTACAGTAAATGTATGTGCAGTAAAGAATCTTACATTTGAGAGAACAAATAAGACAAGTGATACTATTTCATTGGGTATGAATGCGAAGGCTGCTGAAAAAGAGGTTGTTTTGTTGGCAAACTGTGGTGATGATAACTATGACGTTGAAAGTATGATTAGCCAAAAATTAATGGAAGCGCCTGTTATTACACAGCCGAAGTCAAAAGATATTGCAACGATAACATTTGATAGAGCAGTAGGCAATGCAATTGTATTGAAAGTTGTACCGAAGCAGCAGGGAGCAAATGCTTCTTACAAAATTGCAATTGGTGGTAAAACAGTAACATTAAAAGTATCTGTGGGAGAAAATTTGATAGATCCTTCATGGTTTGACTTTAATGTTGACTATATCGGGAAAACGACTCCTTATACAGGAAAAGCTTTAAAACCTAAGGTAACAAAAGGACAAAGCGCACCAGCAGATTTAAAGTTTAAGACTACATATTTTAATAATAAAGATGCAGGAACTGCCTCTATTGTAGTAAGTGGTACTGGAAAATATGCAGGGGAGGAAACCTTTGAATTTGAAATCCAAAGTCTTCCGATAACAGAAGGAAATGTAATAACCGCCAATATTAAAGCTACACAAAATATTGCATACAATGGTGGTGTAAATCAAGCGAAAGCAACTGTAAAGTATAAGAGCGGTAAAACAAAGTTGACCTTAAAAGCAGGTGTGGATTATGATATTGTTTATAAAGTTAACGAAAAAGAAACGACTACAACACCTAAACAAGCAGGCACTTATTCTGTTGTAGGTATTAGAGGAAAGGGAAATTTTAATGGTGAATATGCTGTTTCAGGCGCTACCTATACCATTAAATCCAATTCTCTCAAGAAAGCGAAAGTTACTTTTACACCAGATAATGAAGCAATTGTTAAGTTTGGCAAGAATGAATTATCTTCAACAGAATATACAGTAGAATATTATAAAGATAAAAAGTGCACAGAGAAACTATCAGCAAAACCAAGAATAAAAGGTACATATTATGTTATGGTGCGTCCATCAGATGCTTCAAAAAACAATTTAACAGATGAAAAGAAGGTAACATTAAAAGTAAAATAACTTTATAGCAAAATTTCTCCATCCCCCAAGCAGTGCAAAATAAAGCTGTTTGGGGGAATCTTTTATAAAAATAATGAAAACCCTCTACCCAAACCCCCCACAACCATGTTACAATAAAAACAATATTTTTATTAAATATAAGAAACACAATATCATTCTATAAAGGTGGGATAGCCATGTGGAACGATTTTTGGGCGAAGTACAGTGAGTCAGACAAGAAATTTATTTCCGACGTAATCTATTTCCTTTTTCTAGTTTCTTTGTGGGGATTGACAATATGGATATTTATAGATTCGCCGGTACAGCATCACTTCCGTTTCCTAGCCAATAATAATGTATGGTTTGGCGAAGGATGGCAGTATGCAGAGGGCAGCAGGGAATCAGCAGTTGGTATGCCAGTTGTAACAAACGGCAGGCATTATCTGCGTGTAGACGCCAAAAGCGACAGCGTTGTTATTACGAAAACATTGGATTATACACCTTCAGTTGAAGATTATTTTTGCTTTCGTGTAAGGGCGCAGGATGTAAACTTGTATGTAAATGGTAAATCTTGGTATAGTCATTCTATAACAGAAGCCTACCGTCAGTATGCGATGCAGATGTATATGCTTCATCAAGTTTCAGCCAAGGAACTGCGTGCAGGTGATCAGATAACGCTGGAATTGAAAACAGATAAACCTACAGATTATTTTATTGTGCAGTATCCGGCAATTGGGGATCGGTATGCGTTAACCAAATATATTATTGGGCAGTCCAAAAATAGTTTGGGGATATGTGCATTTGCAATTATGCTGATAATGTTAATAATGATTACAAGACATTCCCCAGTACTTGTAGAAAAACTGCAAGGAGCTCTTTCCTTAAAATGGCTGCTGGTATTTCTCGTAACGGCGGTTGTTTATATTAGTATGGATAGCGGCTGTATGGAGCTTTTTATAGAACGTATGTCCGTGACAAACTGGTTAAACTGTACATCGCTGTTATTATTGCCGATTCCATTTATTCTCTATACACAGTACGCATTTTTCCCGAACCATAAACGATATGAAATATTGGCGGGAATAGAGTTTTTGGTGGTGATAGTAAGTATTGTAGCGTATACGATTTTTGCCTGCAATATGAGAAATTTTTTTGTATGCGTGCATATCGTGGTTGCGGCAGGAATTATTGCGTGCATTGCAAGTTTTATACAGGAAAAAATGAAGCCTGGTTTGGAAGTGCTATTTGGATATGGTGCAATCTGCGTAACGGCTGTGATCAGCGTGGTCGTTTATTGGAGGGGGATTTGGCATCCAGCATCTACAATGTTTGGTTATGGGCTGGTAATTTTCGGGCTTTGTATGCTGATTTGGACAGTTCGCAGCAGTTATGAAATGAAACAGGAAAGTGAAGAAGCAGAGCGGATTATTATGCAGCGTGATAAACAGGCTGCAGAGGATGCGAACGAGCAGAAAAGCAGGTTTCTCTCTCATATGTCACATGAAATCCGCACACCGCTGAATGCTGTGCTGGGTGTAAATGAGCTAATTATGCGGGAAACCGAGGATGAAAATATTAAGAAGTATGCTGCCGATATTCAAAGTGCCGGAAGGACGCTGCTTGCGCTAATCAATGATGTTTTGGACTTTTCCAAGATAGAAACAGGCAAAATGGATATTGTGGATTCTGATTATTCTCTTTCCTCTATTTTAAATGACTTGGTAATGATGATACAAAAACGCGTAACAGATAAAGGGCTGGAACTGCGGTTGAATATTAATCCTGAGATGCCGGATTTAATTTATGGTGATGAAATTCGTATAAAGCAAGTGATTTTAAACCTTTTAACGAATGCAGTAAAATATACGGAGCAGGGTTGGATCGAGCTTAGTGTCAATATGACATCTGCGTCAGAATACTTGGATGAAACCGATAAGGTATGTTTAAATGTTAAAGTATCTGACAGCGGTATCGGCATGAAAGAGGAGGAACTGCCGAAACTTTTTGTTGAGTTTGAACGTCTTGACAGGCAGCGCAATAAAAGTATTGAGGGGTCAGGGCTTGGGTTAAGCATTACCTCACGGCTGGTTCAGCTAATGGGCGGTAAAATTTTGGTGGAAAGTACATATGGAGAAGGTTCTAGCTTTACCGTGTCAATACCACAGCGTGTGGTTTCACAAGAACCCATTGGGGATTATAAGAAACGTTTCGAGAGTCTTAGTAATGAAAGCCAGCAGGAAACACAGGAAAATGCAGTATATCCAGAGAAAAAGGTCTTTGTGGTGGACGATAATGAAATGAATCTGGAAGTAATTGCAGCGATATTGGAAATGCTGGAGATAGAAGTAGACCGCGCAAGCAGTGGCGCAAGTGCGATTGCATATTTAGATAAAAATAAAGTCGATTTGATATTGACGGACGATATGATGCCGGAAATGAGCGGGACACAGATGATGGAGTATCTGAAAGCAAACAAAGAGGGCGCGAATTATCAGACGCCTATCGTTGTACTTACGGCAAATGCAGTGGTTGGAGCGCGCGAGGAGTATATTAATTTTGGCTTTGATGAGTATATGACAAAACCAATTGATATTGATGTCTTGCAGAAAATACTAATGAAATACCTAAAATAGCCACTTTTTTCGTGAAAAACACAGTTTTTTCATTATTCGAAAAAATTCGATAAAAAAATATTGACTTTTTTTAGTAAAAGTCGCAAAATACTATTATTGTTTGGGCTGTGGAAGGTTTTTACGGAGGATTTGGAAGTGTTAAAAAAAGAAGTAGTTGTACGAGATATTGATAAAAAGTACGATCATCCATTGGCAGAGATTGTACAAGTTGCCAGTCAGTTTAAAAGTGAAATACTACTGGAATATGATCGCTACAGGATTAACGCAAAGAGCATTATGGGTATTATTGCTTTTAATCCCTCTGAAGGCATGAATGTGGTGATATCTGCAGAGGGCAAGGACGAATCAGATGCCGTAGACACTTTGGAGAAGTTTCTGGTATGCAGATAATATTTTAGGTCAAGCTTTGGGCTTGACCTTTCTTTATGCACACGGACGCGGAGAGGAAATATAAGGCTGTCGCAGTAAGCTTTGATTGTACAAGATATAGTATAAATTGCAACATGGTGTTAGATTATTTTGTATACGTTTTCCTTATTGCGACAGCCCCTGCGCGCGAGTAGGGGAAGATGGCGCTTCCCACTCGATTGCACAGCCCCATTTTCGTACTTGATTGTTACTTTTCACACCCACGCCGAAGTAGTGGGAATCATGCGCCAAAATGCTTGCACTTTAGCATTTTGTGTGCAAAATCTGTTATAATTCACACCTCAGTAACTTATAAGCTAATAAAACTGGCATGAGTGTGAATTGTAACACCTTGATTTTCGATCACAATAATATTTTTGCAAATATCTACACATTTTTAAGAAAGTATGTTACAATAAAACGTATATTATATTTTTCCGTTTAATACATAAACTATACCTGAAACTAATGTAGACAATGTATAAAGACTGGATTAAAATTAGGAGGCAAACGGAAAATGAAAATTGCGTTTTATTCTACAAAACCATACGATAAAATTTATTTTGAGCCGATGAGCAAGGATTATGATATTGATATCCATTTTTTTGAAGTTCCCTGCTGTGAGGAAACGATTCTGCTTACTAAAGGTTATGACGCACTTTGTATTTTTGTAAATGATTATTTGAATGAAAAAATGGTGCATCAGCTTGCCGAATTTGGGGTAAAAGTAATATTACTGCGCTGTGCGGGCTTTAACAATGTGGATATTAAGGCGGCTGCGCAATGCGAGATTCCAGTGCTTCGTGTGCCAAGTTATTCGCCGGAGGCAGTTGCGGAGTTTGCAATGGCACTGCTTTTGACTGTAAACAGGTATACGCATAGAGCATATACAAGAACAAGGGATTTCAATATGAATATCAATGGCTTTATGGGTACAGATTTGCATGGCAAAACAGCAGGTGTCATTGGTACGGGGCGTATCGGGCAGGCTATGATTAATATACTCAAAGGCTTTGGCATGAAAATTGTAGCATATGACCCTTATCCTAACAATAGGCTGGATGTGGAATATGTTTCCATTGAAACGGCATTTCAGAAGTCGGACGTAATCACGCTGCATTGTCCTCTTACGCCGGAAACAAAGCATATTGTACAGGCAAAGACGATCGAGCTTATGAAGGAAGATGTCTATTTAATCAATACGTCGCGTGGTGATTTAATCCGCACAGAAGATTTGATTGAAGGGCTTTTAAACAAGAAATTTGCAGGCGTGGCGCTGGATGTATATGATGAGGAGGGCGGCGTGTTCTATGAAGACCGTTCTAATGATATTATCTATGATCAGAATCTTGCGCGTCTTGCAACGTTCCCCAATGTGCTGATTACTTCGCATATGGGATTTTTTACCAAGGAGGCAGTACGCGCGATTGCAGAGGTTACGCTTGCCAATGCGGATGCAGTACAGAAAGGGCTTCCACTTGAAAATATAGTGCTTCCGCCAAACGACGCGGATTAAATAGAGCGCTGTTTGTGCAAAAGGAAGGGAATGGAATTGGAATGTAGGCGGATATTGGCAAAGCAGGGCGTGATCAAGCCAATGAATATTTTGGTGCGCCCTGCATACCGCGGGGAATGGGACGAGGCAATGCGGTTAGCATGGAGAACGTTTGTGCGATTTGAGGCAGCAGATTATACAGAGGCTGGAGTGCAGAGTTTTCTTGATTTTATTTCGGATAATGTGCTTTATAGAATGTTTATTATGGGATCATATCAGCTATTTGGTGCATATGATAACCAAAAAATGGTAGGGATGATAAGCCTGCGCAGTCAGACGCATATCTCCCTGCTGTTTGTGGATGAGAAATACCATAAAATGGGTGTCGGCAGGCGGCTAATTGAATATGTGAGTGATTATGTGCTGTATGAGGAGGGGCATCATGCGATTACTGTGAATGCAGCTCCATATGCAGTGGAGTTTTATCATAAGGTAGGCTTTTATGATACTGATAAGGAGGAATCCAATGACGGAATCCGATACACGCCAATGGAACGCGTAATTGGATAACGCTTTAAATATACTAGGAGGTGGAATCGTGGCAGTAGAATATGTTACTAGTAAAAATATGTGTAATCTTATTTATGAGATGCTTAGGCTTATGGATAAGTCAATGGCGCATCATGGCAGGCGGGTAAGCTATATTATGTCGAAGATGCTGGAATGCAGGGGTGCCTATGAGAAATACGAGATAGCGGATTTTATGGTACTTGCTATGCTGCATGATATTGGTGCTTGCAAAACAGATGACGTGCGTAAACAGCTTTCGTATGAGGCGAAAAACCCCATACCACATTCAATCTATGGGTATTTATTTATTAAATATCTATCACCTTTGGATGAGCAGTCGAAAATGATTCTATATCATCATATGGATTATACCAAGACAAAGGATTTGGATTATAAATATCGGTTTGAACTGGAAATTCTAAAGGTTGCAGAGATTATGGATGTCTGGCGCAAAGCATTTGGCGAAAAATTTGACCATACGCTGGTGAACCGTTATGCCGGAAATAAGTACCATCCGGATGTATGCAAGCTTTTAATGGAAACTGTAGAAAAATATGATATTTTCACAAAGCTGGATGACGATTCTTATTTGGAAGAGTACAATGACAGTATGGAATATGTGCTTTTGTCTGACGACGAGAAAGAGAAATATCTAAAAATGCTAATGTACTGTACTGGCTTAAAAGATGAAAATATGGTTTCGGAAACCGTTGCAACGGTGTGTATTTGCCGCGAGCTGGGGCGGAAACTGCGAGTTAGCGAATTGGAGAAAAATGAGATTTATTATGCTGCGCTTCTTCATGATATTGGTATGCTCGCTATGCCGCATGATTTACTTGCTGCGCCGCGTAAACTCAATGATGCGGAAAAGAATTTAATTTACACACATGTGGATGTTATGGAGAAAACGCTTGAGGGCAAGCTTTCTGATAACATTATTGCAGTGGCAGCAGCGCATCATGAGCGTTTTGATGGTTCAGGATATCCGAAAGGGCTTAAAGGCGGTGTTATGAATAATAAGCAGGCAATTTTACAGGTTGCCGAGCAGGTAGTAAACTCACGCGAGGATAAACCTTACCGAAAAGGGCATACTAAGGAGGAGATATTTGCGGATCTCAATGATGGGATTGTGTTGGGAAAATATGATGGTATTGTAGCGGATACATTCTTAAAATATTATGACGAGATTATAGAAAAGGCAGCACAGAAAGCGGATGCGGCGCTGGTTAACCACCAAAAGCTGCTACGTAATTACGAACAAGTGTATAAGAGCTTTTCGTAAATATATAGGAGGGATATTTTATGTTTAAGCTGGACAGTCCGCTTATGACCATTTTAAATAAAGTAGCTGATATTCTAATTTTGAATATTATATTTATTATCGCTTGTGTTCCCATTGTTACGATTGGAGCGGCATTTTCGGCGGCATATTATATTGGATTTAAGATGGTGAAAGATGAAGAAAGCTATATTGTAAGAGGGTTTTTTAAGGCATTTAAGGATAATTTTAAGCAGGCAACTATAATATGGTTGATTCTTATGGTAATTCTTGGTGTATTGTACGCAGATTTTCGGATTATGGCATATTCCGGAATCGAATTTGCAGCGTGGATGAAAGTTGCAATGGGGGCAGTTACGCTTTTTGTTGCAATTGGCATATCGTTTGTATTCGGGCTTCAGGCGCGTTATACCAATACGATAAAGAATACCTTGCGTAATTCGTTTTTAATGGCACTGTCACATCTGCCAACGGCGGTACTGTTAATTGGTGTTTATGCGGTGCCTGTGCTCTTGATGTATTTTTTGCCAGGATTAATGCCTGTATATGTGCTGCTTGCAGTTGGCGGGATATTGTACTTCCAGTCGTTCTTATTGCTTCGGGTATTTCATAAATATGAAGCCTCACTGGAACAGAAAAATGAGGATAAGAGAGATGAGGAGCAGAAAGAGGAAGAACAGGAAGAAAATAACAGCGGTGATCAGGCGGAAGTATAAAAGTAAGTGGACATATATTGGGCAATTTGTATATAATACATAGGTATTATTGGTGAAGTTGTCTATCATCTTTTATAATGTTTGATTTACTTACAGTGGGATAAGCAATTTCTACATATGTATACAAAAATCTTTGTGGAATTATGGCATAGCATTTTGGTGAAAATTACTTTATACTATAAATATCTTATTTATATGTTAGTCAATAAAAATTTGGGAGGCAGTAAAAATGGCAAGTTTATCATTAAAAAACGTTTGCAAAGTGTATCCTAACGGGTTTGAGGCCGTTAAAAATTTCAACCTTGAGATTGCTGATAAGGAATTCATTATTTTCGTTGGGCCTTCAGGATGTGGTAAGTCTACCACACTTCGTATGGTTGCTGGTCTTGAAGATATATCTTCCGGTGAGTTAAAGATTGGTGACAGGGTTGTAAATGACGTAGAACCTAAAGACAGAGATATCGCGATGGTATTCCAGAACTATGCTCTGTATCCTCATATGTCAGTTTATGACAATATGGCATTCGGATTGAAGTTAAGAAAAGTTCCCAAGAATGAAATAGACAAAATGGTTAAGGAAGCAGCAAAAATCCTTGACTTGACACAACTCCTTGATAGAAAGCCTAAGGCTTTGTCAGGTGGTCAAAGACAGCGTGTTGCTATGGGTCGTGCAATCGTACGTAATCCAAAAGTATTCCTTATGGACGAGCCCCTTTCAAACTTGGATGCAAAGCTTCGTGTGCAGATGCGTATTGAGATTGCAAAGCTGCATCAAAGACTTGGTACAACGATTATCTACGTTACACATGACCAGACAGAGGCTATGACATTAGGTACACGTATCGTAGTTATGAAGGATGGTATTGTTCAGCAGGTAGATACACCACAGAATCTGTATGAGAAGCCACAGAACTTGTTTGTAGCAGGATTTATGGGTTCTCCGCAAATGAACTTTATTGGCGCTACAGTAGATGTAAAAGGCGATACAGCATACTTAAAGGTTGCTGGATTGAATATTCCACTTCCACCAGCAAAGTCTAAGAAATTAATTGAGGGTGGATACAGCGGAAAAACTGTTACATTTGGTATTAGACCAGAGGATATTTATGATTCGCAGATGATGATTGAGGCGAAGTCAGAGAGTACATTTGAAACAACAATTCGTGTATATGAGTTGTTAGGTGCAGAAGTATTCTTATATGCTGACTTAGCTGAGTTCCCTATCACAGCGAGAGTTGATCCGAGAACAACAGCAAGACCGGGCGATAAAGTTAAATTTGCAATTGATGTTGAGAAGATTCATGTATTTGATAAAGATACAGAAAAGGTTATTACGAACTAGTACTTTTCATTCATATATTATTTAGATAATCAAACATAAGAATAAGAGTGCCGCTTCACAGCGGCACTTTTTCATACACTGTTACAGTGAATATCAGAAATAACGGAGGTTCAGGAATGATTTCAAATCAGGTTATACAGACAAGTATTGATGAGCTGAAAAGCATTACAAAAGTGGAGCTTTGTGTTGTGGATGTGGAAGGCGCAACGGTTGCTACGACTTTTGATAATGCGAATATTTCGCTGGAACTAATCTTAAATTTTATTAAATCGCCTGCGGACAGCCAGATTGTCGGTGATTTTCATATGCTCAAGATTTTTGAGGATGGTGAAGTAATGTACGTGCTGATTTCCAAAGGAAACGGTGCAGATGCATATATGATAGGAAAAGTTGCTGTAAGCCAGATACAAAATTTGGTTATCGCCTATAAGGAACACTTTGATAAGAATAATTTTTTCCAAAATTTATTGTTGGATAATTTGTTGCTGGTAGATATATACAACCGTGCCAAGAAGCTGCATATCGAGGCAGAAGTTCCCCGCGTTGTCTTTCTTATTGAAGCACAGAACGATAAAGATAATATTTCTATGGAACTGCTGAAAAATATTTTTGATGAGCAGCCAGGTTGTTATCTCACCGCAGTAGAGCAGAAAAATATTATTTTAATAAAAAATGTGCCTAACAGTACAACATATGATGAAGTGGAGAAAACGGCTCAGGTGATTATTGATATGCTCAATTCTGAAGCGATGTTGATTGCTAAAGTTTCTTATGGTACGATTGTAAATGAATTGAAAGAGGTATCGAAGTCATATAAAGAGGCAAAAATGGCATTGGATGTAGGGAAAATTTTCTATATGGAGAAATCCATAATTGCTTACAACACGCTGGGGATTGGACGTTTAATCTATCAGCTTCCTGTAAATTTATGTCGTATCTTTATGAAAGAAATCTTCGGCGAGAATATTCCTGACAACCTTGATGATGAAATTCTGACGACTGTGCAGAAATTTTTTGACAATAATCTCAATGTTTCTGAAACATCAAGACAGCTTTTTGTTCATCGGAATACGCTGGTATACCGGATTGAGAAACTCCATCAGTCTACCGGATTGGATATTCGGAAATTTGATGATGCGCTGACCTTTAAAATTGCGCTGATGGTGGTAAATTATATGAAATATATTGATACTTTGGAATAGTCATAACTTCCCCCTTGTGGACATACATTTAGATAGCATGAAATGAAAATAATGATGATATTTCAGCTATTGGAATGTTTGGTGACAAGGGGGATTTTTTATGCAGTTTTTTTATATTGATTATTTAAACGGTGATAAGAAGGAACGCAATATCGGTTTTCTCAAAGCAGATCACGAGGGGATTAGTGTGGGGCTTCACGGTGTGCCAGTACAGTGTGGAGGTGCTTGTAAGGTATATGCAGTAAATGAATTTGGAACACGCTGCCCGCTCGGACAGGTGCCAGTTAAAAATGGAAATGGTATGGAAAAATTTCGATGGACACCGGAAATTGGTTTCCGCGAATGCGTGGCAGTTGAGATACCACTGTATGGAACACGGATAGGAAAATGTGTGCTAAGAGAACAGAGTACAAGATACAATAAAATACAGGAAAAGACGGGGGAAAAGAAGGAGCTGACAGAGCAGATAGAAGCATATAAGACGGACGTGTATAAAACAAATGCATATAAGACAGAATCCTATAAAACGGAAATGCATAAAACAGAACCATATATACCTTACAGTGGACAGCGCGTGGAATTTACGGCAAAGCAGCAAATATTGGATACAGATGTACACAGAGAATATCAGAACAGACAGCAGAATTCGTATGCAGGAAATGAATTACAGCGAGAAACGAGTGAACGAAGGAATATAGAGCAGCAAGAAATAAGAGAACATAGTGAGTGGGGAAATACGAGTCGGGAAGACATGCCGCGAGAAACAAGAGAACGCAGAGAATGGGGAAATACAAGTCGGGAAGAAATACAGCGCGAAACAAGAAAAAGCAATGAGTGGGGGAATCCAAGTCGGCAAGAAAATATCAGCAATATTGCCGCAGATAAATGGACACAGTTAATGGAAACATATCCAAGAGTACATATTTTTCCGGAAGCGCAGTCGGTATTGATTAAACCGAAAGATTTAATTGTGTTGACAGAGAAATATCATGAGATGGCGACGAATTCTTTTGTTTTGCATGCATATTATAACTATCGTCAATTGCTGCTGTTTTGCTATCCAAATGGTGCGGGGAATGGGCAAAATGCAGATGCGCAGCAGCAAGGAAATGGGCAGGTAGATGCAGGCAGCAGAGCCAGTGTTCATGTTGCTGACAATAGTTATGAAACCACACAAAATGTTGCTCAAAGACAGTCGAAAACAGAATACTACCTTGGCGTGCCGGGGACATATTATGAAAGAGAGTGCCGGATTGCGGAAATGTTTGGCTTCGAGGGCTTTGAAAACGGCGAGGCACGAATGCACGATGAAATAGACCGTGTGGCACATACCGGATGCTTTGGGTATTATATGAAGCGGGTGGAGATATAGGAAGCGGTGATTATACCCCTCGCAACAACGTATTTACATTCCAATTACGGCATATTTGTTCGAGTTTTTTCATGGTTTCTGGGGAATATGCGTGAAATCCTTTTTGGATAACGCCATCGCTTTCTACATAGGATTGCAGATAATATGCTGGTGCTCCCAAAATCCATTTTGCAATTTCCACTAAATCAGCTTCTGTATGAAGCTCCTGTACAACGGTAGTGCGAAATTCATAGGAAAATTCAGCACAATTACTATGCATAAGAATATCCACAGATTTTTGGATTGATGTTAATAGCATTTTATTTAAGTCCGCCAATACTGTTGTATCAGCAATAGACGGGTTAGCTGAAGATGTAATAGTAAAAGATGTATTGGCTGCAAATGTATTTGTTGTAGATGCATCAGGAACAGATGTATTTCGGATGCCAATGGTCTGCGGATATTTTTTTAGAGAATTTTTAATATCCATTGCGCAGTAATCAATTAATCGGTTTT
>CBCOYO010000025.1:0-4819 GCA_965114465.1 uncultured Lachnospiraceae bacterium | reverse complement strand
TAACATACGAAGTAGTTCGGGATTAGAGCCATTTGTATCCAGTTTAATTTGATACCCAAGCTCCTTGATTTTGGTCAGGAACTTGGGTAAATCTTTATAGAGTGTCGGTTCGCCGCCAGTAATGCAGACACCAGTTAAAACATTGCGCCGTTTTTGCAAAAATGCAAGAATTTCTGCTTCGGTGTAGGTGATCAAACTGCCGTTTTGAAGACTTTCGCTAGCAAACACAATGTCTTTGTTATGGCAGAAGGGACAGCGGAAATTGCAGCCGCCGAAAAAGATGGAAGCTGCGATATGTTCAGGGTAGTCTAGGAGCGTGGTTTTGGTTAAGGAAAATATTGGCATAATAAGGATTCCTTTCTTATTGAGTTCGCGTAATATTTTGGTGTATCTTCAATAACTATTTTACTATAAATTTAGTTTCAAAGGAATTATTTTTAGAAAGATAGTAGCCAAACGATACTAAACCGTGCTAAAATGCATATAGAGCCATTTTGTATTACAGAGGGACATCAGGATGAAAAAAATCGTTTTAATTGGGCCGGTTTATCCTTATAAGGGTGGAATCGCGCATTATACAAGTTTAATGTATCGGGCACTTTCCAAAAGATATCAGGTAGAAATGATTTCCTATAAAATGCAGTATCCGAAATTCTTATTTAAAAAAGAGCAGAAAGACTACAGCAATAATATGTTTCGCATTGAACAGACACAATTTTTAATCAATACAGCCAATCCATTTAATATTGCGGCTGTTGCGAGGAAAATTCGGAAATTAAATCCGGATTTGGTAATGATGCAATGGTGGCATCCTTATTTTGCGCCATGTTATTGGATTTTGGAGAGCTTACTTGGGAAAAAATATAAAAAAATGTTTATATGTCACAACGTATTTCCACACGAACGTTTTCCGTTAGACAAGCTTTTGACAAAAACAGTTATAAAAAAAGCCGATTATTTTATTGTACACGCCAAAAGCGACGGGAAGGATTTGCTGTCGATCAAGCCCAATGCGCAATTTAGGCAGAATCCACATCCCACATATCATGCATTTCAGGTGCGCAATCTTTCCAAAGAGCAAGCAAGGCAGGAATTGCATAAAACGCAGGAGGAGAAACTGCTGTTATTTTTTGGATTTGTCAGGGAATACAAGGGGTTAAAACATTTGCTGCAAGCAATGCCGATTATTTGTCAGCAGTTGGAAAATGTGAAGTTAATGGTCGTTGGCGCGTTTGGAAGTGATAAAGAGGACTACTTGGCGATTATCCGTGAACATCATATGGAGCAGAATATTGAAGTGATAGATGGGTATACGCCGGATCATGAAGTGGAAAAATATTTTGCAGGCTGTGATTTGGTAGTGCTGCCCTATGAATCGGCAACACAGAGCGGGATTGTACAGATTGCTTATGGATTTGAAAAGCCAGTGATTGTTACCAATGTTGGCGGACTGCCGGATGTGGTAATTGATGGCAAAACCGGATATATTGTACCGTCGCAACAGCCCAAAGCGTTAGCGGAAGCGATTGTGCGCTATTTCCAGTTGCAAAAGGAACAAGAGTTTACAGAAAATGTGCGCAAAGAAGCATACCGTTTTTCGTGGGACAGAATGACAGAAAAGGTTGGCGAGTTGTTGGAAATGGGGGAAGGGAATGCGTAAAACGAAAATATTAATTATATGCAGTCAAGAAATTATATATGAGAGAAATGACGGTGGTAAGAAGTGCAGTTTCCGCAACTATGAACTTTTTCGGCAGGTATTTGGAAAAGAAAATGTATATTTGTTGATGTTTACAAATTACAAACATCAAAATGAAGAAAATATATATAGAATAACAGCATATAAAACAATTTTTGACAGAGCAGTTAATATTTTGCGTGGTACATTGTTCACGAGTGCATCAAATGAACAAAGAGTAATAGATTTTATTAAAAAAAACAAAATTGATATTGTCGTTTTTGAACGTTCAATGTTTGGTTCTATGATTAGAAAGATAAAAAAGCAAGGATTAAACTGCAAAATATGGGTGTTTGTCCATAATATTGAAAAACAGTATTTTGAGAATAAAGTTAAGCATCAAAGTATTCTTTTTTATTTGCCATATTTAAAGATAAGAAAAAGTGAAAAGGTGACTTTTGAAAATGCCGATTATATTATGACGTTAACGAATCGGGATGCTTTGTTAATAAAAGAGATATATGGAAAGGATTGTAATTTAATGCTTCCAATGACTTTTTATGATGTGTTTGATCAGAATAGAGTATTTAAAATAAACAGTAATCAAGAGATAAAAGAACTATTATATATAGGAACAATGTTTCCTCCAAACTATGATGGGATGAAGTGGTTTGTACAAAATGTTATGCCAAGGCTGGAAGGGTATCATTTATCAATTGTCGGAAAAAATTTTGAATCTAAGAGGAAAGAATTAGAAAGAAAGAATGTCAGTGTAATTGGAACGGTATCTGCATTAGATAAATATTATTATTCCAATAATATAATGGTAATGCCTATATTTTATGGTGATGGAATGAAGATAAAAACAGCAGAAGCAATGATGTATGGAAAAATAATCATTGCGACAGATGAAGCATTAGAGGGGTATGCAGTGGAAGGAGTAAAAGGAATATACAGATGTAATACAGTGGAAGAATTTCTAATTGAAATTGAAAATGTTTCAAAATATAATAAAGTTGGTTATTGTGATGAGGTAAGGAAGTTGTTTTTGTCAAAATATTGTCTTAATACACAGATAGGAGAATGTAAGAAAAAATGGAGTCCGTTATTGTAAAGGAAGTGTTGAAAAAGAAAGAACTCCCTAAACTTAGTGTAATTTTACCGGTGTTTAATGGGGAGAAATATGTAGAGAGAACGATTTCAAATCTATTAAGATCAACATATCAAAATATAGAATTAATTATTATTGATGATGGTTCCAAAGATAGATCATTGGAAATTTGTAAAAGGTATTCAAATCTGGATACCAGAGTTAAAGTTTATCATAAAGAAAATGAGGGGGTTGCGTTAGCTAGAAATTATGGTTTGAAATATGCAACTGGAGAATATGTTGGGTTTTGTGATCAAGATGATGAAATATCGAATAAGATGTATCAACAAATGATGGAGCGGATATTAATGGATGGAAGCAATGCAGCGCTTTGTGGTACTTATAGAAAAAAGCAAAACGGTGAAAGCGTTGTTTTTGAAAAATTTAGGGATAAAGTATATGACAAAAATGATATAGAAGAAAAGCTGTTGTTGCCGATGCTGTTTAAAGGTTTTGCAGAATATAACAATAAAGAAATTAATATTTATACTTCTATATGGAAGTGTATTATTTCAAAGCGATTGATAGATGAAAAAAAATTTCAATTTTATGGTTTTGTAAATTATGAAGATGATTTGGTAATGTTGATTCAACTTTTCTTAAATGCCGATAAAATTTCAACTTTGTCGAATGTTTTATATTTTTGGAATACAAATTCAAGTTCAGAAACATATCAGTGCAGAGGTAGATATAATGCGAATTTGGAGATAAAGCAGCAAAACTTATTGAATTATATTACAAAGGAATTATTAAATTATGGTATTTCGGATAGTATAGTGAATAAGTTAAAATATGTTATGCATTGTAGAAATGTGCTTTTATTGATAGATAATTTAGTTTTGATAAAAGATATAAATTTCTTAAAAAAAATAAAAATAATACGAAAAAATAAGAGTGTTTTATTTATTCAGTCAGATAAATATGCAGTAAAATCTGAAAAAGGATTTATTCGTAATTGTATTATTATACAATTAGTTAGGAAAAAATTTTTTATTTGTTCTTATGTTTTTAATAAGTATATTAATTGTATTCGTTATTGGGTTGAAAAGAACCCTTTAATGGAAAGGTTAGAACGAAAAATGAAGGGATAAAATAATGAATACAAAGTATGCAATTGTAATTACAACATATAACCGTGAGCATTTATTGCGGGAATGTATTGAAAAAGTGAATGCGCAGACCATACCACCAGAGATTATACTTATTGTAAATAATGCGTCTACAGATGGTACTTACGAATATATTGAAGGATTGCCAGCAAGGGACAGTCGATATATAATAATCAATCTTTCAAAGAATATTGGTGGTGCAGGTGGATTTGCGAAAGGGATTGAGGCTGTTATAAATAAGTGTGTGGACTGTGTGTTACTAATAGATGATGATGCAATGCTTTCTGAGGATTATATGCAACAGATATTATATGCAAGACAGAATAACCCACAATATAGGGCATTTGCAGGCACTGTATGGTCAAATGGTAAAATTGATACTTCTCATAGAAAGAATTTTTCACGGATAGGGTTGTTGCAAAAACCTATTGAAGTTGACGCATACAATAAGCCATATTTTGCTTGTGATGCAGCTTCTTTTTGCGGTATGCTTGTAGATATGGAGATTATTCGGCTGGTGGGTGTGCCCCATGCAGAATATTTTATTTGGCAGGATGATGCGGAATATTCTTTGCGTATAAAAAAGCATACATTGTTTTTGAATGTGACGGAAGCAAAGCTAACGCACAGAACAAATCCTCCTCAGTTAAGTGGGAAAAGGCGGTACGATTGGAGAGAGTACTATGCAGTGAGGAATAGAATATTAATGGTTCGAGAGCATGGAAATATATGTGATAGAATTGTTAATAGCATAGATTTGTTTATTCATGTAGTATTTCGGAATTGGTTATTTGGTTTATTAAAGAAAGATAATTATAATTGGGAATATGAGAAATATCTTGTGAAAGAAGCAATTACAAATGCAAATAGCAGTAAGCTGCA
>CBCOYO010000024.1:0-31183 GCA_965114465.1 uncultured Lachnospiraceae bacterium | reverse complement strand
ACTATAATTGAGCAAATCTGAAAAATGCACAAAAACACTATGGTTTATTCAAGATAAAACATCAAATCAAAGAACAGAACCATTTATTTTTGTTTGTATTGCATATTTTGCATATAATATTTTAAGCAAAATTTATAAGCAATGAAAATATGTTTTGGTAATTATTTAAAATTTGCTCTTTTATAGTATTATACATATTTAGAAAGGAAATAATCATATGACTGCAAAATATGTCCAGATTGCCAATATGCTCCGAGAACTGATCGAAAAAAGGGCGGGAGATATTTTTCAGCTTCCGACAGAAACTGCGCTTTGTCAAAAGTATGGTGTCAGCCATCAGACTGTCAGGAAAGCACTCTCCGTTCTGGAAGATGAGCATTTGATCATAAAGCGTCAGGGCAGTGGTTCCTATACTACCGGACTCCTGAACAAAGAAAACCAAAACGACATTGCCATCTTAATCTGTTCCAACACGGAATATATATATCCGAGACTCCTCGCAGATTTGTGCGGCACGCTACAGGAACATGGTTTTTCCCCAACTGTCTATGTGACGGATAACCGGATTTCTAGGGAACGAGAGATTCTACAATATCTCTTGAAAAATCCTGTTCGGGGTATTCTGAGCGAGGGGTGTATGACCTGTTTTCCGACACCGAACCATGACTTATACGAACGCTTGTCACAGAAAGGAACTTTCACATTATTTTTTCGCGGAAGGTACAGCAACCTCCCCCATCTTCCTTCCGTGACAGATGATCATTATGAGGGCGGTTATTCCCTGGGAAAATATCTCGTTTCCCTCGGCCACCGAAATATCGGCGTCATCCTCAGGATGGATGATGCGCAGTGCGCCGAACAATGTTATGGATATTTATCTGCCCTTCGGGACGCGGGAATCTCATTTTGCGAAGACTATCTCTGTTATATTGACACGGCTCATATGACAGCACTGCAAAAAAAACAGGATACTGGCTTTTTGTCGGAACTTCTCTCAAACCAGCTAAAAAATGTGACTGCGGTCATCTGCTGCAACGATGAGATCGCCTACTGGCTGATCAGAGAACTCACCAACAAAAATATCCGCATCCCCAACGATATCAGTATCGTCAGTTCTGAGTGTTCTTATCTCAGTGATCTCTCTCCCATACAGATCACTTCCCTGTCCCACAAAGACAGGACAATGGGAATCTCTGCTGCCGAATTTCTGATAAGACTCATCAAGGGAACTCCTGCCCCATCACAAAAGCTCCCTTTACAACTAACACTAAAACGAAGTTCCGGCCCACCACCCGTATAGGCGGTCTTATTTCCCGTTTCTGTACTCTCTGGGAGTACAGCCGACCGTCTTCTTGAACACAAAACTAAAATAATGCGGATCTTTATATCCCACTTCCGCCGCGATCTCGCTAGAATGCTTCTCGGTCTGGCGCAACAGCTTTTTTGCCTTTTCCATGCGCTTTTTGGTGACATATTCTATGAATGTCATCTTCATTTCCTGGCTGAAAACACTGCTGAAATAGTTGCCGCTGACACCGATCGCACCTGCCACACTGTTCAAGGAAAGCGATTCTTCGCTGTAATTTTCTTCAATATATTTCAGTCCATTTTTTAATATCCGCTTTCCCTGATTTTCACTTTCCCTATCTCGCAGTGTCAGCGCCCGCTCCAAAAGTTCCTGTATATACGCATGGATACTGCTGCTGTTTCCGGATGCCTCCCGCACCTTAGCATAATCGTTCTCCGGCAGAAAATCCTGCTGTCCCACGCCAAGCATTTCCATATAATTTACTGCCGTAAAACGTGTATTTAGAAGCAGATAATCACGAAACAATCTGGATTCGATCGCTTCCTTCACACCTGCAAGATAACCATTCACAAATTCCCCGATCTCTTCCTGTTTTCCTTCCCGCAAAAATCCCTGAATGATATCAGAGTTCATCTTTGCACTGTCCACAGATTCAAAACTTTTCAGATCCTTTCCAGGCGAAAGCTCCTCCGCGTCCTTCTCAGTCAGGATATGGCACTGCGGGCTAAAAAAGCGGTGTGCAAGAATATGGTTCACCCTCGTATAGCACTCAGGCAGAAGAGAAAGCCTTCCAACAGGTTCTCCAACCGCAGCATACCACTCCATGAAAACCTCCTCTTTCGAACAGATCCTCCCTATATTATCGATACACTGTTCCTTCAAACCCTCCATCTGTCCTGCTTCGCCTTTTATCAAAACGCCATACAGACTAATATTCCACTGAAAGATCAGATACTCCGGAAAACGCATGAAATACCGGAACAACTCTTCCCTGATCCTGTCAATCCCTTCCGGTTCCCGAATCTCATACTCCGGATCTCTACGCTTCACCTGCAGGTTTAAGAGCACGATATTATAACATGGCCCATCCAGATCCAGTGATATCTTCGCTGCCTCCTCATAAATCTGTTGAACGGAAAGCATCCCTCCAAATACTTTTTCCAAAAAACTTCTGCGAGAATAATCCTCGTATTCCTTCATCTCATTTTGAAACGTTTCCAGATAGTTCTTCTGTTCCTGCTCTGTTTCGATCTTCTCCCGAATCTCCATAAGCACTTTCCGCAAAGTTCCTTTCGTGATCGGCTTGAGCAGATAGCGCTCTACACCTAGACTGATCGCCTGTTGTGCGTACTCAAACTCATCATACCCGCTGATAATGATGATTTTAATATCCGGTATCTCCTGTTTCACAATCTGGCTGAGCGCAAGCCCATCCATAAACGGCATTCTGATATCCGTGATTAGAACGTTGGGGCGGATCTTGCGGATCATAGGCAGAGCCATCTCCCCGTCGCTCGCTTCTCCCATAAACTGATAACCGTACTCCTGCCATGGAATATTATTTTTCAACCCCTCCCGCACAATGCTCTCGTCTTCCACAAAAAAAACTTTCAACATCTATCTGCCCTCTTTTTCCAAACGAAACGTCTGTCAGTCAATATGTCCTTGTAACAGTTCAGGTAAAGGCTGTCGCATTAAGTCAAATGTATACAAGATAGTCTAACATCGTGTTGCAATTTATACTATATCTTGTATATTCAAAGCTTATTGCGACAGCCCCGTAATAAAATGTAGTAGTTGGAGATATCCAACGCATCGCAAAACGATTTCCAATAGCTGGATACGTAACAATTCAACAGGTTACCTGAACTGTTACCTGTTCTCCAAAAAATCAGCTACATTTTCCTTTGTAACCACTTCCTCCTCAACGACATATATCTTCTCTATCGGCTCGCCGTTCTCCAGTTTTTGGATAATCTCATCAATATATGCACCTTGTATAGGATTGCACTCAATATCCACATTGATCTTTCCCTCTGCCACCAGTTCCAGTGCATCGCGTGTGGCATCAAAGGAGATGACTGTCACTTGCCCACGCTCCCCAAAACTGACACCTGCCTCCTGCATTGCCTCGATCGCTCCCATTGTCATGTCATCATTCTGTGACACAAGCACATCAATATCCGGATACTGGTACAATATTTTCTGCATTACTTCTTTTCCCTTGTTTGCCGTAAACTCTCCTGATACCGATTCCAGAATACGCCAATTGTTATGTTGTCCGGCGATCTCCTCAAAGCCCTTTGTCCTGCCGATCTCTGCCGTAGAACCGATCGTTCCCTGCAGTACAACGATATTGACCGCCTCGTCCTCTTTCTTGTTTTCTCCCAGATACTGCTCTAACCATTTTCCCGCTTTTTTCCCTTCCTCTAACGCATCTGTTCCGATCCATGCAGTATAAAGGGAATCATCCTCTACATTTACCATGCGGTCAATCGCAATCACAGGAATTCCAGCATCCTTTGCCTCCTGCAGCACAGTATCCCACCCGTCCTCAATCACTGGTGCGAATATAATGTAATCTACCCGTTGGGAGATAAAACTGCGGATCGCCTTAATCTGGTTTTCCTGCATCTGCCTAGCATTACTAAAGATCAAAAAATAACCCGCATCCTTTGTCAATGCATTCTGGACTGACGTGGTATGTGTCGTTCTCCAGCCAGATTCGCTGCCTAGCTGAGAAAAACCCACAACAATAAGATCTTTTGTTTCTGGGTCAACGACGCCCTGTTTCATATCATTCCATGTGCTTCCCCGAAAGATCCTGTGACTGACAAATAGAAAGGGAACGATGCAGAGCAGTAAAATACAGATACCCACATGCCCCAGGATTATCTCTTTTCCTTTTTTCACAACCCGTTTCATGCCTGTTCCCCCCTATTCCTGCAACATCACCGCCGGTATGAGAATACTGATCTTCGTTCCACATCCCTTTTTAGACGCTATCGTCATACCATATTCCCTACCAAAATTCATACGAATCCGCTCATTGACATTGGCAAGTCCAAAACCCTTTTCTGTTTCTTTGCAGGGTTTTTGGAGTTCTGCCTGTAGACGTTTCAGTTCATCCTCTTCCATTCCGACCCCATTATCCTGCACACACAACAGAATCTTGTCCTCTTCTGGCGGATCGCCCCGCTGCACCACACCTGTAACCCATATTTTTCCTTTCGCACGCTTATATTTGATGCCATGATAGAGGGAATTCTCAACGAGAGGCTGCAATGTCAGTTTTAATATCTTATATTGGTACAGCTCCGGCTCGATCATAATCTCAAAATCAAGAATATCCTGATAGCGAACCTGCTGGATTTCCAGATATCCCCTGATATGCTGCTCCTCCTCCTGGATTGAGATATATTCCTTTCCTTTGCTCAGCACCAGACGGAAAAATTCCGAGAGCGCCACGACGATATCCACCGCCTTATCCGGATCGCCCCCCTCAATCAGCCAGACAATCGTATCCAGTGTGTTATACAGAAAATGCGGATTGATCTGTTCCTGCAAGAGCCTCAGCTCCGCATGCCGCATCTTCCGCTCATCTTCCTTGATCTGCCGCACCATCACTTCGAGATTTTCCGACATATCATTGACGCTGTCCGCCAGCACTTCCAGTTCATCCTCCGTATGTATGTCAGCGCAGTCCGAAAAATTTCCCTCCGCAATCCTGCTGGTAATACGGCACAACTCCTGGATCGGCTTTGTGATACTGTTCAATATGGCACTTGCTATCAGGATCACTGCAAAGACAATACATCCTCCCAACAGGATACTGACAATAATGACACGCTCTACCTCCTGATTCAACTGAATCTTTAACTGTTCAATGCTCTTGGTCTGGTAATATATGTAATACTGAATGTCATCCTGCACTAATTCTGTCAAAATATAGATATCATTGTACAACATATCTATATTTTTTTCGTACTGCCCTTCTATCTCCTGATTCGCCTTGATATCATTGACACGATTCTCCAGCGTGTCTACATTTCTCAGCAGACTTTGCAGCCATACACGGCTCTCCCTGTCTGCTGTCATCGTCAGCAGGTTCTCACTCTCTGTCCGAAGCTCCTCGATCAGCTTATAAGGATTCTTTAATGTATCATCCTCCTCGATCGTATCAAATGTGATATTGCTGACCACTAATTTATACAGACTTTCGTCCATTTCTTCTTTGAAGTATATATTATAATCATTTGCGCGTATCATGCTGCTGACAATCCGGTCATAGGCATGGCTGTAATCTAGAAGCGCCACGATCAAGTAAATCGCAATATACAGGATCGGCACCATCGCCACAAGCACCAGCACGATTAGTTTATTTTTCAGGGGATATTTTATATTCTCTGCTGTCATCATCGTTCCTTGTTTCTCTTTGTTGAACTTCGTTGGAAAAATCTTTGTCCATTATATCATATTATAGTACTTTTTGCTACTATAATTATTATTGTGCAATCTGTTAAACCGCAGCATTAATATTCCTTTGTAATTTCCTCCGGCTCTATGCCATAGCGATGCAAAAAAATCTCCAAATCATTTTTGTTTGCCAAAAACATAACCTCCGAAAATTCCCCCGTATGAATATCGCGGAAACCGGCGACCTGTTCGCCGTTACAAATACTTGCGCGAATAACAGGTTTTTGATTTTCTTTGTCATACGACAGTTTTGACGGCTTCTTTTCTTTTTTTCCAAACAACATACCATACCTCCAAACAAAAAGCGCCGGCTTTCGCCTGCGCCTTTTGATTCATACCCACATTTTACACAAAAACTATAACTACAAAACTACAGCTACACTATTTATTCCTTTGTTTCTTTTACTTCTTCATCCGGTTCTAAAAGAGCCTTTTCATAGTTTTCAAGAATTGTACCTTGAATCATTTCCCTTGTGGAAGAATTAATCGGATGCGCAATATCCCTGTACTCACCGTCAGCGGATTTCTTGCTTGGCATAGCGATAAAAAGCCCCTTTTCACCTTCTATCACCTTGATATCATGTACCACAAACTCATCATCAAGTGTTATGGAAACGACTGCCTTCATCTTCCCTTCCTTCGTTATTTTGCGAACGCGAACATCTGTTATTCTCATTCTTTTGTTCCCCCTTTTTGAAAGTTCCAAAAACTGTTTTGGTATATTAAAACCATCATTTATAAAACATACCGTTCATTCTTCTCAACCACAACCTTTATACCGGTTTCTCCTACATGGTGTGAATTGGCACGTATTGTATCGCGGCTTTCAACAATACAGTTTTCAATGTGGGTGTTATCGCCTAGATACACATCATTTAAAATGATAGAGTTTTTAATAGTGCAATTATTGCCGACAAATACCTCCTTAAATAAAATGGAGTTTTCGACTTTTCCGTTTATAATACATCCGCTCGATACCAAGCTGTTTTTTACCTGTGACCCAGGATTATACTTTGCAGGCGGCAGGTCATCCACCTTGGAGTAAACATCTGGATACTGTTTAAAGAAATAATCGCGGATATCCCGTTTCAGGAAGTCCATATTTGTGCTGTAGTAATCTTCTACCGACGCAATATTGCGCCAGTAAGAATCAATTTTGTAACCGTATATTCTTTTCACGTCCTTATAACGTATCAGAATATCCTGTACAAAATCGTGTCTTCCCTCCTCCGCGCTCTTTTCAATTAATTCAATTAGCTGTCTGCGTCGTATTACATAGATGCCGCAAGACACTGTTCTTGATTTCGCCACCATTGGCTTTTCTTCAAATTCCTCAATACGGTTGTCGTCGTTCATACGCACAACGCCATATCTTCCGATATCTGTAGTATCGGGCATATCTTTCACTACCACAGTAATATCCGCTTTCTTGGCAATGTGATATTCCAATACCTTATTGTAATCCATTTTATATACGCAGTCGCCGGTTGCAATTACAACATACGGCTCATGACTTCTCTTTAAAAATAAAATATTCTGATAAATACTGTCCGCTGTTCCGCGATACCAGTCACTGTTTTCCGGCGTGACAGTCGGCGTAAAAGTATACAGACCGCCCTGTTTTCGTCCGAAATCCCACCATTTCGACGAACTTAAATGCTCATGGAGACTTCTGGAATTGTACTGTGTAATTACGGAAACCCGCTGAATATGCGAGTTGGACATATTACTTAAAACAAAATCAATGCTTCGGTAACTCCCTGCAATGGGCATTGCCGAAATCGCTCTTTTATGGGAAAGCGCGCCCATTCTTCTGCTGTTTCCGCCAGCCAAAACGATACCTAATGCCCTCATACTGCCGCCCCTCCATTCTTAATCAATGTCTTGCCGCTGTCCAAAATACCGCCGGCATAGTCAGCCGCTTCCGTTATCCCGAAAATCACAGTATTCTTTCCAACTTTCACGCTGCTTGGTACCACGCTCTTTTCGCCTATGGTCACAAGTCCGCTGCAGTAAATATCAGGTTTTGTATCATTTGGCTTCTCAGGCAATGTGCCCAATTCCACATTATTGCCGATCTGAACATCCTCGTCAATAATTGCCTTCTCTATCACACACTGGTTTCCTATCTGCGACTGATTCATAATAATCGAATTGCGTACAACAGTTCCCTCACCAATTACAACGCCGCAGCCAATAACAGAATTGTACACTTGTCCATAAATCTCTGAGCCCTCTCCAATAATACAGCGCTCGATTACGCTGTTCTCCGCAATATACTGCGGCGGAAGAATATCGCTCTTTGTATAAATCTTCCAATATTCCTCATAGAGATTAAATTCTGGTACAATATCAATCAGCTCCATATTTGCCTCCCAATAGGAGCTTAATGTCCCTACATCCTTCCAGTATCCATTGAACTCATAGGAGTACATTGGCATCCCTTTTTCATGGCAGTAGGGGATAATATGCTTTCCAAAATCCAAATTCGGCTGGTCTGCTTTGGCAAACAGCGCATCTTTCAACGTTTTCCAACTAAATATATAGATTCCCATAGATGCAAGATTGCTTCTGGGATTTTCAGGTTTTTCCTCAAAGTCGATAATTTTCTTATTTTCATCCGTAATCACAATGCCAAAACGCTTTGCCTCATTAATCGGAACCGGCATGGAAGCAATTGTTACCTCTGCGCCGCTCTCCTTATGAAAATCCAGCATAACTTCGTAATCCATCTTATAAATATGGTCGCCGGATAAAATTAGCACATAATCTGGATTGTAGTTCTCCATATACTCCAGATTCTGAAAAATCGCGTTGGCAGTACCAGTATACCACTCACTCTCACCGCTTTTCTCATATGGCGGAAGCACGGTTACACCGCCGATATTTCGATCCAAATCCCACGGAATACCGATTCCGATATGTGTGTTTAACTTTAATGGCTGATACTGTGTAAGCACTCCGACTGTGTCAATACCGGAATTAATACAATTGCTTAAAGGGAAATCAATAATTCTGTATTTTCCACCGAAAGCAACTGCCGGTTTTGCCATTTTCGATGTCAGGACGCCCAGTCGCGAGCCCTGTCCACCTGCCAAAAGCATGGCAATCATTTCTTTCTTAATCATGTTGTCACCCCTATTTGCATAATCGAATTGAGCGGGTATACTCACGAGTGATAAATTTTACCATATCGTTCAAGATAATTACGCTCGTGAGTCAGCGTTATTGGCAAACTTTCATGTTCGCCAGTATAAATTACAGCTCGAAAACAGTCGAAGCGTAATTGCAGTTGTCTATACAACTGCATCTCGTAAACCCTAATTTATTATATCACACAATTCCAATAAAGAAAAGAATTTGCACACATTTTTTGGCTTTTTTCGGTTACATAATATATATCGGAACAAATTATGAAAAATTAACGAAATACAGGTAAAATAATGTCGTTTTACTTTTGCGTAATAAGGAATGATTTTTTTGCAAATTCCATATGATTTTATGTAGAAAATTCACCCGCCAAGGTGTATGATATAGAAAAGGAATGTGCCAAAGTACCAACGCACAAGAAAGGACTACAGTATTATGACGTACCATATCAACTTTGAAAAACCGATTCATGTCCACTTTATCGGGATCGGCGGCATCAGTATGTCCGGTCTTGCCCAAATTCTGCTGGACGCCGGTTTTACTGTAAGCGGTTCTGATGCCAAACGCACGGAGCTTACCGATCATTTAACCGCGCTGGGTGCGCAAATTCAATATCCGCAAAAAGCAGAAAATATTACACAAGGTATTGATCTGGTGGTTTATACGGCTGCCATTGCAGAGGATAATCCTGAATTTACCGCCGCAAAACAGCAGGCAGTACCAATTATCACACGCGCTGACCTATTGGGGCAGATTATGAAAAATTACAAAATGCCCATTGCGATCAGCGGCACTCATGGTAAAACCACCACAACCTCTATGATCTCCGAAGTACTGCTTTATGCAGATAAAGACCCGACACTTTCTATCGGTGGGATTTTAAAGACGATTCACGGCAATATCCGTGTGGGGAAATCGGATTACTTTGTAACAGAAGCGTGTGAATATACCAATTCTTTCCTAAGCTTTTTCCCACGCATTAGTATAATACTTAATATAGAAGAAGACCATATGGATTTCTTCCATGATATCAATGAAATTCGTGCCTCTTTCCGACAATTTGCGCAGCTTCTTCCCGCAGACGGTGCACTGATTATTAACAGCGGCATTGACCGCCTTTCTGAAATTACAGACGGGATTACATGCCGCCGCATTGTGACATTCGGCGCTGACCCTGCTTCCAATTACAGCTACACCGAAGCAGCTTACGACGAAAAAGGCAGAGCTTCCTATACATTATTAAGAAATGGCGTGCCCTCGGAGCGGGTAACGCTTGGCGTTGCAGGCGAACACAATATTCTAAATTCGCTGTCTGTTATCGCATTAACAGAACTGCTTGGCATTACATCCGATATTGTCTTACATGAACTCTCTGTATTTTCTGGAACAGACAGACGCTTTGAATGGAAAGGGGAAATTGGCGGCGTTACAATTTTAGATGATTATGCACACCATCCCACAGAAATTACAGCGACTTTGCAAGCGGCGTCACACTATCCCCATCAAACACTCTGGTGTGTATTCCAGCCGCACACTTACACGCGAACAAAAGTTTTCTTAAAAGAATTTGCGAAAGCGCTCTCCCTTGCCGATAAAATAATTCTTGCGGATATTTATGCGGCACGCGAACAAAATACTATTGGCATCAGCTCTTTAGATTTGCTGCACGAGCTCGAACAACTAGGCAAAGAATGCTATTATTTTAACACTTTCGACAAGATTGAAAATTTTTTATTAGAAAATTGTATCAACGGTGATTTGTTGATAACTATGGGGGCTGGAGATGTAGTAAAAATAGGCGAAAGCCTGCTTGGAATTTAGTTATCCACAATATCCACATTTTTTTGTGTCGATTCCGACAGAAAGAATGTGGATATTTTTCATTTTCATCCACATAATTGTGGATAATTTAAAATCTGCCACAGCATTATATTTACAAGGTTTTTAGACTCACAGCATGGATTCGTCCACAATATCCACAATATCCACAATTCCCGCAAAGTCCAGTATTCACAAGGGGTTGACGGGGGCGGGGGGTTGCTTTTTTTTCCAGTTATGATACAATACACTTACTTCACAAAATACTTGCTGTCAAAATATTTTCTGTTAATTTATACTGCACACCGATTAAATTTACAGTGCAACCAGACTGCGAACCGCCAGTCATGTACTTTCCTGACGGCATCACTGTAAATTCTGGCGGTTTGCAGTATAGTTGATATGCTCACGAACGATTAGCGTTTCTTTCTACAATATGGGCTGCGCAGAAATTGCAACTCTTAACGTTCGTAAGTATTTCAATTTGTTCGCCCAGATTCGCTAAGTGGGCTAGAATAGAGGGGGATTATTATGAACCGTGTCAATATTTATCGAACTGTGCCGAAAGAGCAAACTGTTGTTTCTAATTTATTTATTGATGAATATATGGCTGATGCCAACGATGCACAGCTTAAAATTTATCTGTTTCTGGTTCGCATGATGAATGCCAACTTGCCAACTTGTGTTGCAGATATCGCGGACAAGTTTAATTATACAGAAAAAGATGTTCTGCGTGCACTATCGTACTGGGAGTCACGCCAGCTTCTGGCACTTGCCTTTGACGCGGCACATAATCTTTCCGGCATAGAAATTTTATCACTGGAAACCCCTTATGAAGCGCCTATGCGGTCAGCGCCGCGCATTACACCTGTTTTGTCGTTTATGCACCAGCCAAATGCCCCCACACGGACAAGCTATACTGGAACTGCGGGAACAAGTTCAACCTATATGCGGACAAGTACCACAATGACAGGACTATCAGCAGCAGCGCGCACAGGCAGAATGGCAGACCGCAAAATCATGGCAAACAGTTCTGCACCTGTTGAAAGTATTGCAAATACACAAAATTGGGAAGAATCGCCTAGGCAGGAGTCTGCACAGCCTCCCGATAATGCACTGATAAAACCAGAATACTCGTTAGACGATTTAAAGAATTTTAAGAGCAACGAGGAAGTAGAGCAGCTTTTAATGGTTACAGAACAGTATGTCGGAACGCATCTTTCACGCAGCGATGTAGAAACCGTGTTGTTTATTTATGACAGGCTGGGATTCTCAGCAGATTTAATTGATTATCTGGTACAGCATTGTGTCGAACTTGGCAAGAAAGATTTCCGCTATATGGAAAAGGTAGCGCTTGCATGGCATGACCGCGGCATTACCACGCCGAAAGAAGCGCAGCTTTCCACACGCAAATATGACAAATCGGTCTATACAATAATGAAGCTTCTTGGCAAAAATACAACACCAGCGCCAAAGGAACTAGAATATATTAATAAGTGGACAAATGAATATGGATTTTTACTAGATGTAATACGAGAAGCCTGCGATAAAACGGTTTTAACCACTGATTCTCACCGCTTTGAATATGCTGACGGCATTTTAAGTAAATGGTATCAGGCAGGCGTACATCATAAATCAGATATTCCATTGGCAGATGCTCCATACAAGCGTTCTGTGCAGACACAGAATAAAGCACCAAAAACGGACAATAACACCACTGCCAAAAATAAATTCAATCATTTTGCACAGAATACATATGATTTTGAGCAGTTAGAGGAAAATATATTAAGCAATTAATACTATATCGCAACAGATGGAAATAAGTTTGAAAGGAAATCACTTTCCTATAATAAGATCGGAAATTTAGATTTTATTGATTGGTATGCACACCAAAGCGTGCAAGGAGTAGAACAATGCCACTTACAAACAGCCAATATGATCAAATTATGCGCTCCTATGAAGAAAAGCAACGTGTCGCAAGGCGACGCCTTTCGGAGAAAACAGATTTGATTTATCAACAAATACCAGAGTATGAAACACTGGATAAACAAGTTGCCGCCGTTTCTATTGAACAGGGGCGGCGGCTTCTTTGCGGCGACGAAGCAGCGCTTCCAGAATTAAAGAAACGTCTTAAAGATTTATCAACACAGAAAGCCTCTCTTCTGAAGAAATATGGATTTGCACCGGATTACCTCTCAGCAGTATATGAGTGCAATCTCTGCAAGGATACAGGATACATGGGAAATCAGAAATGCCGCTGTTTCCGTGCTGCCGAAATCAATCTAATTTATGAACAGTCACATATTAAAGATTTATTAAGTACAGAAAACTTTTCTATGCTTTCTTACCGTTATTATGAGGGAGATGCATTGGAAAAATTTAAAAAAGCTGTACAAATTTCACAAAATTTTATAAAAACCTTCCGTTCGGACTACCAAAATATCTTTTTTTATGGTACAGTAGGGACAGGGAAATCTTTTTTATCCTGCTGTATTGCCAAAGATCTTATGGATTGCGGAAATCTTGTTCTTTATTTTAGTGCATCGCAATTGTTTGACACACTGTCAAAAGGTATGTTTGACAAGGACAGCAAGGAAGCATTGTTCGGCATCTCTGAAGATATCTATGGATGTGATTTATTGATTATTGATGATTTGGGGACAGAGTTAACCAACGCATTTGTATCCTCCCAACTTTTTTCCTGCTTAAACAACAGGCATCTGCGGAAAAAAGCGACAGTTATCACTACGAACCTGTCATTGGGAGAATTGCGGGATCGCTATTCCGATCGCATTTTTTCCCGCATTACCAGCAATTATAAAGTATGCAAGCTGGCTGGGCCTGATATTCGCGTAATGCAGAAAACAGCCACCTTAAAAAAGGGGTAACATCTTAACTGAAAGAAAGTGAGGTTTTCCTAATGTCGGTTCGCGAAGAAAAAAGAAACTTAAATTCAATTCCTGTAGGAACACTGGGCATTATTCCACTACAAGGCTGTAAAGAACTTGGCGATATGGTAGATGCATATTTAGTACGTTGGCGTACAGAGCGCGAGAGTGAACATAAAAATTCGCTTGCATTTGCCGGATATCAACGTGATTCCTATATTTTAAAAACCAAAGTGCCACGGTTTGGCACTGGTGAGGCAAAAGGCGTTATCTTAGAATCTGTACGTGGTGATGATCTCTACCTATTGGTGGATGTAACAAACTATAGTTTGTCTTATTCGCTCTGCGGTCACGAAAACCATATGTCACCTGACGATCATTTTCAGGATTTAAAGCGGATTATCGCAGCGGTAGGCGGAAAGGCGCGGCGTATTACTGTAATTATGCCGTTCTTATATGAGAGCCGCCAGCATAAGCGCAATGCCCGCGAGTCACTTGACTGTGCACTTGCATTACAGGAAATGGTGCGTATGGGCGTTGATAATATTATTACGTTTGACGCACATGATCCAAGAGTACAGAATGCAATTCCACTACATGGATTTGAAACGGTACAGCCTACTTATCAGTTTATTAAAGGGCTGCTGAATCATGTTACGGATTTATCCATTGACGCAGATCATATGATGATTGTCAGTCCCGACGAAGGCGGCATGAATCGTGCAATCTATATGGCAAACGTTATGGGACTCGATATGGGTATGTTCTATAAGCGGCGTGACTACACAAAAGTTGTAGATGGACGCAACCCGATTGTAGCACATGAATTTCTTGGAAGCAGCGTAAAAGGAAAAGATATTATTATTGTGGATGATATGATTTCCTCTGGTGAAAGTGTTCTTGAAGTCGCAGCCGATTTAAAAAAGCGGCAGGCTAAGCGCATATTTGTTGCTGCAACCTTTGGATTATTTACCGGCGGCTTGGAGAAGTTTGATAATGCTTTTGAAAATGGATTAATTTACCGCATTTTAACGACGAATCTAATTTATCAGATGCCGGAATTAATCGAGAAACCTTGGTATATTAGCTGTGATATGAGTAAATATATTGCGTATATTATTGATACACTCAACCATGATTCCTCCATCAGCGACCTGCTCAATCCTAACGATAGGATTCACAGCATTATCGACCGCTACAAAAATGGAGAATTAAACGTAATCAATACAAAATAATGATATTATAAACACTGGCTGTTGCTGTTTTAGGCAGAACAGCCAGTGTTCTTTATTATGCGTAGACCCAGTGGAAAAATGTTTATACAGTCTTATGCTTCTCCACAAATACTGGGAAGGAGTCTGTTCCTTTCAGTTCTTTATAGGAAGAAATCGTAACATTTTTATCGGTAATTGCATACTCAACTTTTGCGCCGGTTTCAATCACTGTATCCTGCATTAATACGCAGTTGCGCACTTTTGCGCCTTTTCCAATTTTAACCCCTCTAAAGAGAATGCTGTTCTCCACTTCGCCCTCAATAACACAGCCATCAGCCGCCATTACATTTTTAACGTGTGCGCCCTTTGTATAGCGTGTCGGGTTGTCATCACGAATCTTCGTGTAAACTTGATTCGGTGAAAACAATGCATCTACATTTTTCTCATCCAGCATCTTCATATTTTCTGCGAAATAGCTTCCCATGCTGATAATGCGTGCATAGTATCCTGTATGCTCATATCCGCGGACTTTCAGTGTATCCAACTGCGGAGAAAGAATATCGCGCTCGAAGTAAGTACGACCGTTAACATAGGCTTCGCGAATCTGCTCAATTAACAGCTTGCGCTCAATCACGTAGATATTCATAGAGATATTCTTAACGCCTTTTTCCTTGTCATTTACGTTAATCTTCTTCACTCTGCCATCCTCTGCAACGTCAAGAGTGTAGTATAGATCTTTCTTTGTCATATCAATTTCTAACAGACCAGCCGGAATTTCCTGCTTTGCATATGCTACTGTCACATCTGCGCCGCTGTCGATATGCTGCTGAAGAATCGCATTAAAATCAAAGTTTACTGCGATATTGGTATCCGCCATAACCACATATTTTTCTTTCTGGCGTTTTAAGAAATTAATAATGCTTGCAATCGCCTCTACTCTGCCGTTGTAAATATTGACATTTTTCTGTGCGAACGGCGGAACAATATTTAAGCCGCCTTTTTTGCGTGTTAAATCCCACTCTCTACCTGATCCTAAATGATCCATTAAAGAATGATAATTCTTCCTGACAATCAATGAAACATTATCTATCCCACAGTTGACCATGCTTGAGAGCAAGAAATCAACCAGCCTGTAACGGCTTGCAAACGGTATGGATGCCATGGAACGCTCGGTAACAAGTTCCGGTACCAAAGAGTCATAGCTATTAGGGAACAAAATACCCATTGCGGAATCTGAATTTGAATTTACCATACCTTATCACCTCCCTTAACATCTTCTGAAACCATAGCTTTCGGCCCAATTTCAGCGCCCTCGCCAATCGTTACATTAGAGCCGACTGTCGCTACGCCCTTTTCATCACCATCCGGCATAACACCTACTACTGCGTCCTTCTCTATTACAACATTCTCTGCAATAATGCAATGTTTTACCGTTGCGCCCTCTTTAATTACGCTGCCCCCCATAATTACAGCGTCTTCAATCACTGCGCCCTTTGCAACCTTAACACCCGCAAATAAAATAGAATGTTTTACTTCGCCGTCAACGCTGCATCCATCTGTTATCATGGAATCTTCAAGAACGGCATCCTCGCCGATTCTGTGGCCAGTCATACCGCTGTTCCTGCTGTAAATACGCCAATCTTCGTCAAACAGATTAATACCACTGTTCTCCGGATCGAGCACCTCCATATTTGCCTCCCACAAGGAAGAAATCGTTCCAACGTCCTTCCAATAACCTGCGAAGCGGTAAGCATACATATCGCGCTTGTCACGCAGCAGATTAGGGATAATATTTTTACCGAAATCATTCTCAGAATTCGGATCTTTTTCATCTTCGATCAAATATTTCTTCAAAATATCCCAATTAAATATGTAGATACCCATGGAAGCCAGATTAGACTTGGGCTCCTTTGGTTTCTCTTGGAACTCTGTAATCTTGTCGTTGTCATCCGTTACCATAAGACCAAAGCGGCCTGCCTCGTCCCAGGGAACCTCCATAACCGCAACGCTGAACTCTGCATTCTTCTCTTTATGGAAGCGAAGGAAATCGCTGTAATCCTGCTTACAAATTTGATCGCCGGATAAAATAATAACATATTCTGGGTCATACCGTTCTATAAAGTTAATATTTTGATAAATCGCGTTAGCTGTACCCTTATACCAATCGGAACCTGTTGCCTTCTGATAGGGCGGAAGCACATGAACCCCTCCATGCAGCCTATCTAAATCCCAAGGCTGGCCATTGCCGATGTACTCGTTTAATACAAGCGGCTGATATTGTGTCAGGATACCTACCGTGTCAATACCTGAATTAACGCAGTTTGACAGCGGGAAATCAATAATACGATATTTTCCCCCAAAGGGAACCGCAGGTTTGGCAAGCTTCTGTGTCAGTGTGTACAGACGCGAGCCCTGCCCTCCGGCGAGCAGCATAGCAATCATTTCTTTTGCCATATATTCTCCCTCCTTCAGCCGTGCACAAGTATATTTTTCCTCTACTATCCGATTACGAAATAAAGCGAAACTTTGCACTGGCTTTATCTTTTAAAAGATTTATTGAAATTATACTATAAAAAAATAAAAAATGGTAGTCCTTTGTGCAATTTAATAATAATTTATTAATAAATTTTTAAAAAGATGTTGCTTATCACGGATTTTTTTACCATTTTATTTCTGTATTTTATCATATTTTATGACAGTATACAACATTTTTTAACAAAACAGATAAAGTATATAAAAAATCAGCCTAGAATTTGGTAATTATACCGAATCTCTAGGCTGAACATACGATTGTTTTAGTTCAAATTCTTCATCTGCTGTATGTGGTTATCAAGCCAATAGAGAAGATTCATCTTCCCTATAAATAGGTTTTTCTACTTATGCGCCATGCAATGGCATATCTCCTCTACATTAGCGTGTATATAAAAATTTACGAAACACGATTGTAGTTAATCAGGCATCCTTTCAAAATAATCTGGCGTTCCTCGTCCGTCAGGTCGCCAAGGGTCATTTCAAATGCAGTATTTTTGCCGCCGCTTACCACATAAGCGCAGATAATCTCCGCCTTCTCCTCCACCGCTTTGCGGATATTGGGAATATATATATAATCAAGATTCTTAAACGGTAGTTCGCCCTCTTTAATCAGAAAAGGAAGCATTCCCCAGTTAATTAAATTAGAACGGTAACGCTTTGTTGCATACTCATTGGCAATATTTGCCCAGCCGCCAAGCACTTTCTGGCAGCTTGCCGCCTGCTCTCTTGCCGAACCGTCACCTGGTTTTACTGCAAAAATTGTACTGCCAATCCCTGTATTATAACGATCAGCGTCTGGCGTAATCTGTTTCATTGCAGCCCATGCTTCTTCTATCTCTGGGAACTTCTGTACTGGACAGGTTTTCTCCTCCCTTGCCTTTTCCACTGCCTGAATTTCCTTTGCCAGCCGTACATAGTTCGGATCTTTACGGGAGAGTGTAAATTCCGCAAGCCCGAGCGGATTAGAACGGTATGAAGATGTTTCGCCTGACGGAATCAACTCATCTGTTGTGGTAACAGGGTCATGAATTTCGGAAACTACTTTTAATAGAAGATTCTCTGTCAGCGGTACCATTGCAGGCCAGTCCTTAATATTAGGGCCCAATTGAATCTCGACAGTTTCATCGGCTACGCCCTTGGAATCAAACACACGATTCTCATATATCTTTTTGTCAAAGAAATATTGATATTGCTGGAATGTTCCGTCAAAATCGGTTGCTGGTGTTAAATATCCCTTGTTTGCCGCTGTTGCCGCAATCGAACGTGCATCCATTAACGCCACAGACGCAATCTGCCCACTTTGCAGCTTGGAACCTTCACGGTTCGGGAAATTTCTAGTAGAATGACGAATGGAAAATGCATTGTTTGCCGGCGTATCGCCTGCACCAAAGCAAGGGCCGCAGAAGGCAGTCTTTAATACGGCACCCGTCTGCATTAATTTTGCAGCACAGCCATTCTTTACAAGTTCCATATAAATCGGCATCGATGCAGGGTACACGCTTAATGTAAACTCGTCCGCTCCAATGCTTGCATTCTCAAGGATATCCGCTGCCGCACAGATATTTTCAAATCCGCCGCCCGCACAGCCCGCGATAATTCCCTGCTCTACATACAGCTTACCATTGCGGATCTTATCCTTTAACTGGAAGTCCACCGCACCGTCAAGGCTTACCAGCGCCTTTTTCTCACAGTCATCCAGAATATCGGTTAAATTCGCGTTTAGCTCGTCAATTGTATAGGTATTACTGGGATGGAACGGCATCGCAATCATCGGCTTAATTTTGCTTAAATCTACTTTAATGCAGCCATCATAATATGTAACTTCTCCCGGATTTAACTTTGCATATTCATCTTTCCTGCCGTGGATATCATAAAATTCCTGAATTGTGCTATCTGTTTTCCATATAGAAGAAAGACAGGTGGTTTCCGTGGTCATTACATCAATGCCAATGCGGAAATCTGCGGAAAGCGATGCAACGCCCGGCCCTACAAACTCCATTACCTTATTTTTCACGTAGCCATTCTGGAATACAGCGCCGATAATCGCAAGTGCTACGTCCTGCGGCCCAACACCTTTTACTGGTTCCCCCTCTAAGTAAACAGCTACCACCTCTGGCATAGGAATATCATAAGTCTGATTTAACAACTGTTTTACTAATTCCGGCCCGCCTTCGCCCATTGCCATTGTACCAAGCGCACCATAACGAGTATGCGAATCGGAACCCAATATCATTTTTCCACCGCCTGCAAGCATTTCCCGCGCAAACTGATGAATAACTGCCTGATGCGGAGGTACATAGATGCCGCCGTACTTCTTGGCACACGTCAGTCCAAACATATGATCATCTTCGTTAATCGTGCCGCCAACAGCGCAGAGTGAATTATGGCAGTTCGTCAGCACATAGGGCACAGGGAATTTCGTTAAGCCAGAGGCACGCGCTGTTTGGATAATTCCCACAAAGGTAATATCATGCGAAGTCAGTTTGTCAAATTTAATTTTTAATTTCTCCATATTGCCGGAAGTATTGTGCTTCTGCAAAATATTGTAGGCGATTGTCTGCTTTGCCGCCTCCGCTTTATCTACCGCTTTGCCCGTTTTGGCTTGTACTGCTGCGGATGCTTCGGCATTGTCGGCAATGAGTTCTGTGCCGTTAATTAAATAGGCACCTGTTTCAAATAATTGTATCATGTATAACACCAGTCCTTTCTGATTATTTGAGATTTCGTTTGATTGCTTCGCTTGTATATTATATTATTTAGCTTTTGCGATTTTGATTTTTTATTGCGCAGTGGAAAATGCATTTATTCGATATCACTTATTTTAATATCTGCCATTAGAGAAAAGGAACTGTCCCATCACTTCGCAAATATATCTTCCCTATTATATTTGGTTTTGGCATTACTTGTTTATGTATTGTTTGATTCTTTTTATTATTTAGTTTAATCGTTTTGTTAATTGCCTTTATAAATATACTATATTAAGAGGTAGTTACGCAATGGGAAATTTGAAAAAATTATACAAGTTTAAGTATTAGGATTGCCAATGCAGCCGGCATTTCACCAGAGTATCTGCTTCAAGACAGCCTGACTGCGACAGAATCCATCCAGCATTTACAAAACGCATGAGCTTCTTTGCCGCCAAAGCAGCGGGATCTTATTCAAGATTTTATTATCCAACTCGCCGAAAATATAAAATAAGATGCCCATGTGCACTCGAATAGGGTTCTCTACTCGCCGCGCCCCATGCGCCGTTTTTGCGGCATATTTTCTCTGCATAAGGCTGTGCATAAATAAGGCGCATACCCTGTCTTAATAAAAGTATGCGCCTTTGCCTAATCCATCTTATATCGTATTACTGTATTATTTCTCTACTACAGCATCCGCTGTTTCTATTACTGTATTATTTCTCTACTACAACATCCGCTGTTTCTATTTCAACCTTGTCTAAATGCCAGATATCATCAACATATTCTTGGATGGTTCTGTCAGAGGTGAATTTGCCGACTTTTGCGACATTCAGCATTGCGCTCTTTGCCCAGCCGGTGGTATTCTTGTATGCTTTCTCTACTTGCTTCTGCGCTTCTGCATAGGCACGGAAATCTTTTAAGATAAAGTAACGATCTGCCTTGTCTGTGCTCTGTGTGTTTAACAGAGAATTGTACAGGCTTCTAAACAACTCGCGGTCATGGTCGTAAGTGCCGTCTACAAGCTGATCTACCACTTTCTTAATATCTGCATCACTGTTATAGATATCCATTGGATTATATCCGCCATTATTCTCATATGAAATAACTTCGTCGGAGCTTAATCCAAAAATAAATGCGTGCTCTATGCCGACTTCCTCAACAATCTCAACATTTGCGCCGTCCATTGTCCCAAGTGTCAGTGCACCATTTAACATAAATTTCATATTTCCGGTACCGCTTGCCTCTTTGCTGGCGGTAGAAATCTGCTCTGAAATATCTGCTGCCGCAAAGATTAATTCTGCATTGGATACACGGTAATCTTCAATAAATACAACCTTAATGCGGTTCTTTACAACAGGATCGTTGTTCACAACATTGCCTACTGCGTTAATCAGCTTAATGGTAAGCTTCGCATTTTGGTAGCCGGCTGCTGCCTTTGCACCGAAAATAAAGGTTCTTGGATAGAACTCCATACTCGGATTTTTCTTAATTTCATTGTAAAGGTACATTACGTGCAGAATATTGAGAAGCTGACGCTTATATTCATGCAGACGTTTTACCTGTACATCAAAAATAGAATCCGGATCGACATCAATATTATTGTGCTCCTTAATATATTTAGCAAGACGCACTTTGTTCTTGCGCTTAATCTCCATAAATTCCTTCTGCGATGCCGGATCGTCCACATATTTTGCGATTCCTTCAATAACTGGAAGGTTCACAATCCATTCCTCGCCAATCTTATCCGTTACCCAGTCCGCAAGCAGCGGATTGCCGTGAAGCAGGAATCTTCTCTGCGTAATACCATTTGTCTTATTATTAAACTTCTGTGGATACATTTCGTAGAAATCACGCAGTTCCTGTTTTTTCAATATCTCTGTATGCAGTCTTGCAACACCGTTTACGCTGTATCCTGCCACAATTGCAAGATGTGCCATTTTCACCTGTGAATCAGCGATAATTGCCATCTTCTTAATCTTATCAGCCGGCTCATGATATCGATTCACAATATCCAATAAGAATCGGCGGTTAATTTCCTCAATAATCTGATAAATTCTAGGAAGCAGACGCTGGAACAGATCTACTGGCCATTTTTCAAGCGCTTCTGCCATAATGGTATGGTTTGTATATGCGCAGGTCTTCGTCGTAATCTCCCATGCCTCGTCCCACTCTAACATATATTCATCAAGTAAAATACGCATTAATTCAGGAATCGCTACCGTCGGGTGCGTATCATTTAATTGGAATGTCACTTTCTCATGGAAACGGTGAATATCATCATGTTTTGACATATATTTCTCAATCGCAGTCTGTACGGAAGCTGAAATAAAGAAATACTGCTGCTTTAGACGAAGTTCCTTACCAGATACATGATTATCGTTTGGATAGAGTACCTCGACAATATTTTTCGCCAAATTGTTCTGCTCTACTGCCTTCTGATAATCTCCTTTATCAAAAGAGTCAAGGCTAAAGCAGTCCATTGGCTCTGCATCCCATATTCTTAAGGTATTCACAATGCTGTTGCCGTAGCCGACAATCGGCAAGTCATACGGAATCGCTTTTACAGACTGATAGTTTTCCTGATACCAGATCAATCTGCCGTTTTCTTCTCTACACGCTACGTTTCCGCCAAATTTAATCACTTTGGTATATTCCGGACGGCGCAGTTCAAATGGATTGCCATCACGAAGCCAGTCATCTGGTACTTCTCTCTGAAAACCGTCGCGGATCTGCTGTTTAAACATACCATAACGGTAGCGGATACCACAGCCATACGCCGCATAACCTAGTGTAGCAAGCGAATCAAGGAAACATGCGGCAAGTCTTCCCAGACCACCATTTCCAAGTGCCGCATCCGGCTCCTGATCTTCCACTACGTTCATATTCAGTCCCAGTTCGTCCAAAGCTTCTGAAAATTCCTTATATGCCATAAGGTTTATCATATTGTTGCCGAGCGCACGCCCCATCAGGAACTCCATCGACATATAATATACGATCTTCGGATCTTTCTCGTCATATGCTGCCTGTGTTTTCAGCCAGTTATCTACGATCATATCCTTTACAGCATACGATACCGCCTGAAAAATCTGCTGCTCTGTTGCTTCCTCCGGCGTTTTTCTATACAAGGTCTTAATATTGTACAGAACGCTTCTCTTAAACATTTCTTTGTCAATAATTGGTTTCTTGGGCATTTTGTTATTACCTCCGCTTCGTTATTATGTTCCGCCCTGCAATCTGCATGCAATCAGCCATTTCTTATCCTTTTAGCATATACAGATATGCAAAGCCAAAACATGTAATATTTTTTCATTTACAATTTTCTCGTAAATTGAATCTCATTCTTTCCTATTATACTATAAATTGGCGAATATTGGAACAATTTTCTTTCGGAAAATTATTTTTTCAATTCGCGGCATATACTGTTATATTTCACACGCAAAACATATTTATTCCGAAAGTTTCCGTATCCCTACGCCGTAAATTCCGCCGCAATCTCCTTTATTTGCTCTGGATATTTTGCGGCATACTCTTCATAGGATATTTTTTCTTCCGCAACACGTTGCCCCAATTTCACAAAAAATCTTGGAAGATCTTCTACAGTGATTACTCCCAGTTCATCTCCCATCTGTTCGCTGCCTAATTTCTCTGATCCATTATCATATACCGCAAATGCCGGTTTTGCTCCGTCTGGTGTCTGCTTGATGCCGCCCCGCAGACCAATTCGCGCTGTCTGGTGCGCCGAACAGGAAGATGGGCAGCCAGAAATATGAATTGCAGGAAGGGCATCTTTGGGTAGATTTGCCTGACGTACTGCGTTTACACATTCCTCCAATACTGACTGTGATTTTCCAATTCCCACTTGACAGATATCCGCACCAATACACGCTGTCGATCGCTCAAAGGCACTTTGTGCGCTATCCTTTGTAAGTTCCAATATCTGCGCCGCCTCGTCTGCCGTTAAATTAATAATATACATTCCCTGTTCTGGTGTCAGCCTTATCTTTACTGCCTGCGGATACTCCATATTTTTCGCTGCGAAATACAGGCGTTCAAAGAAATCCAGCGCCACTGCACCGCTGATAGGACTATACGCCACAGCATAAAGCCCCTCCTGTTTTTGGGCAAAAATTCTGTTATTTTCCAGCAAATCCTTCCGGCATTCCTCACCTTTGTGTGCCGCTGCTTTTGCTTCTAAATCATTTGATGCTATATCCTGTACAGTAAGATCTAACTGTTCCTCTGCCAAATTCTGCGTTAACTTTTCCGCAAATACTTTCTGTAGTCCCTCCACGCCCAACGTTTCTTGCAAAAAGCGGCTTCGCGACGCAGCACGCTTCTCATAGTTGCCGTGTTCCGTAAAGACATCTACCATTGTTTTAATAACATACAACACCTTTTGGGGTTCTAAATCCGTTACTACTTTTACACCAAATTTCGGTTTTATGCCAAGTCCGCCAGCACAGTAAACATCAAATTTCCCATTTTCCTTAGCCACAAAGCCCAAATCACGAAACGTTGCGTGCACAGTATTTTCTGCGCCATTTGAGAAACATACTTTCAGTTTTCTTGGCAGCTTCACTTTATGGATAAAGCTTAGAAGATAATCACCTGCTTCCTTTGCGTAAGGCAGCACATCAAAGCACTCGTCTGCCGATATGCCAGATAACGGAGAACACATCACATTGCGCGGGAAATCACCACCGCCCCCTCTTGTAATAATGCCACACTGCCAAGCCTCCTCAACAAGCTGACAAACCGTTTGCGCAGTTAAATTATGAAGCTGCACCGTCTGACAGGTTGTTAAATGTACAAGGTCAATATGATATTTCTGAATACTGTCAGCGATAAATTTTACTTTCTCTAAGTCAATCTCACCACCTGCAAGACGCAGACGCAGCATACTCCGCTCACCGCCCCGCTGTGCATAGCTTCCAAAACCGCCTGAAAACCCTTTATACTCTGGCACGGTAATTTCTTTTTGGTAAAATTTTTGTGTTATTTCACGAAACTCGGCTAAATCTTCTTTAAATTCCTGATAATAATTTGTTTTCATTTTTATACCCCCTGCATGCTTTAGCACGCATACACTTGCCCCTAATCTAGCATTAAAAACGAATTTTATACTTATTGATACTATTTTAAACGGTTTTACCTTTTTCATGCAGAAGGCTCATTTTCATTTCATAATAATCCGGTGTCATATCCATATAATGCACGTGTGGATTAATAAAACGCTGCTCCTCCGCCCAGATTTCTTCTTGAAGCTGTTTCCTTACATAATCACGGATTTCGTTTAACTGCGGCAGCTTGTAAACTAATTTTCCCTGTTCAAAAATCTTTACTTGCAACGGTTTTGCAGTGCAATTAACAAACTTTAGATTCCGCCAAGGCATCTGCGGGTCTACAAACCGAAACTCGCCGCTCATATCTATTTCCTCGTCCGCCTTTGCAATTAAATCCGCTTTTGCTTTGCCGTTTTGATCATAAATACGGTATACTTTTTTCAGCCCTGGATTGGTGATTTTCTCAATCGTGCCTGAAATTTTAATGCGTGGTACAAATACACCATTCTCCTCGACTGCGGCAATTTTATAAACCGCTCCAAGCAGCGCCAGGCTTTCCTCAGAATAATCACTAGAAGCACCCGTAATCAAACGCTCCCCCACACCATAGCTGTCAATGCAAGCCTTCTGGCTGTTTAACGACGAAATCGTATGCTCGTCCAAACTATTCGAAACAATAATTTTGCAGTCGGTAAGTCCTTCTTCATCTAACATTTTCCGCACTTTAATGGACTGATAGGCAAGGTCGCCGCTGTCAATTCGGATGCCCTTTAATCGTTTTCCCATCGGCTCTAATATCTCGTGCGCCACGCGGATTGCATTGGGAATTCCTGATTGGATCGTGTCATACGTATCAACTAACAACACGGTATTATCCGGATAGTTTACTGCGTAATTTTTAAACGCTTCAAATTCATCTTTGTAATACATAACCCAGCTATGCGCCATCGTCCCACTAACAGGGATATCGAACATTTGTCCCGCAAGTACTGTTGCAGTGCCTGCTGCGCCGCCAATATAAGAGGCTCTTGCGCCATAAACTGCCGCATCCATATTATGCGCGCGCCGTGCCCCGAAATCCGATACCAGCTTTCCGTCCGCCGCCTTAACAATACGGCTGGTTTTCGTAGCCACCAACGACTGGTGGTTTACCTGCGCTAAAATCGCGGTTTCCACAATCTGTGCGTCAATTAACGGCGCAACTACCGTTAAAACCGGCTCTTGCGGATACATAATCGTTCCTTCCGGAAAAGCATACAGATCACCGCGAAACTGAAATTCTTTTAAATACTCTAAAAACGCATCTGTAAAAGTATTTAGCGAGCGCAGATATGCAACGTCCTCCTCGGAAAAATGCAGATTTTCTATATATTCCACAATCTGCTCTAATCCTGCGAAAATCGCAAAGCCCCCTCTGTCGGGATTCTTTCTGTAGAATACATCAAATGCTACCCGTGCCTGCATATCACCGTCGTTAAAATAACCGTTCGCCATTGTCAGCTCATACAAATCCATTACCATTGTGAGATTTCTCTTATCCGCCTGTTTCATCATTTTTGTGTTTACCCTCCATATTCATCCGCCTGCATTGCTTTCGCCTTGCCTAAACAGTACAGGCAATTCACGGTTTTTTATATTTATGATATTCCTTTTTGGGTATGATTGGCAAGTAGTTTTTGCATTTTTACGGAATTTTCGCAAAAATTCAGTAACAGTTCAATAGGTTATCTGAACTGTTACAAAATTCATTGGCTTTTCTCTGGGATTTACTTAATAATCGAATAGGTTTTTTTATTGATTGTAAGAATTTTCTCGACTGGTTTGGTGTTGTCGAAAGTTTTGTCAAATTCTTTCACTCTTTCTCCATTAAATCGTAATTTCTATCTGATTATTTTCGAAATCAACCAGACAGCTTTCATAATATCCATCCCCTGTTGTCCGTGGATTGCTAATAATATGATAACCGTCTTTCCTGAACTGTTCCGTTAAAGTATCGACTGCCTCCTTTGTTCCTACGGAAAACGCAATATGTGCATATCCTGTGCGTGCAGGTGGCTTCTCCATGTTTTCCATTTCCGGTTTGCTCATAATCTCCAGCCTGCACCCCCCTTGAAAAGAAAGGAAATAAGAATGGAAGCCTGTTTTTGGATTATGGTACTTTTCCCCTGCCGCTGCATGGAAATAATGTGTAAAAAAGTCCTTTGCCTGTTCTAAATCGTTTACATACATAGCAATATGTTCTATTTTCATATTCTGTTCACCTCATTGTGTCTTGTTTACGCTAACTCTGAATAAGTTATTTTCAAGTTCCTTTCATTTATCCAGTAGAATATTTCAATTATATAAAAAACCGCCTATCTCTACAAGAAATTTCACATTAAATTACTTCTTCCCTCGATTTTTATTTTGTATTTGCACATTTTTTAACTTAATTTATCTATTATTTATTACTATATTTAGGTTAATTACATTAAATTATATTTAAACAAATAAGCATCCGTACTAATTTATGGCGCAATCATAAGCCTTTAACGTCTTATCACTTTTGTATATATATTAACGATACTTTGCGAAATTATTATTGTATTACACTATGTAACCATATCCTGTTGTTAAAAAATAATAAAATTTTCTGAAAACAACCGTTAAAATGCCAATTGATTTAAGCAGCTTTTTAAGTTAATTTATTATTAGGGATAAGAAACAGGGTGGCGCCATCTTACAGTATTACGTTTTGCATTCCTAAATAAAAAAATAGAGAAAGGAAGCGCAACGGGGTTTCCCTGTGGCTGGGTGTAATTTATGAGAAAAAAATTGAATAAAGCACTATCATTTCTAATTGGAGCAGCAACTCTTGTATCTATTGGCTTTGGAACGGCAGGACAAAAAGTAGAGGCAGCAGAAGGCAAAGCCGCCGCATATAAAGAAGTAATTGAATTTGAGGACGCTAACAACTTTGAACAAAATGGGCAGAACTATATTGATTCCTCTATGTTTCATGGCTATTCCGGAAGCGGATACGTATACTTAGTATCAGGGTGGGGTGAAGTAAACTTTAATATTCCACAAGACGGCGATTACAAGATTACAGTTGTTACCAATGCTGATTCCTCTAAGGAAAATTGGTGGTATCTGGACGAAACGCAAAGCGGACCGCTTTTGACTAGCGGAAACCAATGGGAATCCTATACTGTTAACTCCTATCTATCTACTGGATGGCATAAATTCGGCGTTTCCGCAGATTGGGGTTATACAGCACTAGACTACTGCGTAATAGAATCTGCTTCCGGCGGTTCGATTGTTCCAGAAGGACGCAGTATGTATGTAAAAGACGGCAGACTTTACGATGCTGACGGCGATGACTTTATAATGCGTGGTGTCAATGTCGCTCATGCATGGTATACAGAGCAAACATGGACTTCCATTAATGCGATTGCTGACCGTGGTGCAAACTGTGTACGTGTTGTTCTCGCTGATGGCAGCCAATGGGGAAAAACCTCCCGCCAAGAAGTCGAAAATATTATTGGGTGGTGTGAAGAAAGAGGGCTTATTTGTATTCTTGAAGTACATGACCATACAGGCTTTGATGAGGCTTCCCGACTGCAAAATGCTGTTGATTACTGGATTGCATTGCGTGATTTAGTCAATGCACATAAAGATTATGTTATAGTTAATATTGCCAATGAATGGCTTGGTACATGGGGAATGTCCTCTCATTGGGCAAGCACTTATGAATCTGCAATTACAAGGCTACGAAGCGAAGGTATCCAAAATGTTTTAATGATCGATACTTCTGGATATGGACAAGAAACGTCTACCTGTATCGACAACTGCCAGCGTGTCTTTAATGCAGATCCAATGAAAAATACAATGTTTTCCTTCCACTTATATTCTGTAGCAGGCAAGGATGCACAAACTGTAAGAAATGGTATTGATGCCATGCTTTCTAAGGGCGTTGCATTTTGTATCGGAGAATTTGGCAATTGGCAAAACGGAGCAGATGTAGACGAATATACAATTATGCAATACTGCACAGAAAAAGGCATTGGATATGCAGCTTGGTCATGGAAAGGAAACAGCGGAATTGACACCCCGCTGGATATGGCAGTCGAATGGGATGGCAGCAGCCTTTCTGAATGGGGAAACTATGTGTTCTATGCCGATCAAATCGGTATTTGCGCAACTTCCGAGTTAGCATACCCTTAAATTGTGTCCATCTTACCAGAACATTATGGTAAATTGCTGTAAATTGAAATAAACCACAGAAAATAACGATAACTAAACACAAATGCAATGCGAGGATTTCAACGCATATGCCCTCGCATTGCATTATTGTTATTTTGTTATACTCAAAAACGATTAGATTTTCCTTTCTACACAACACATATTGTCCGTTTATGCAAGATAGGTTGTGTAGAGATTGGAAAATCTTAACGTTTTTCAGTATATACTACACGGCAAAAAGATTGCCGTGCAGTTGCGCACTTTTATATCATTCTAAACTTTATTCAAAATTTTCCCATCAATTAATACATACTTTACTTTCGTAGACACTGCGAAGGGACTTGCGTCTGTAATTACAATATCCGCATCTTTGCCGACTTCCAGCGAACCGACCCGATCGGCAATGCCTGCATGTTTTGCCGGATTTATGGTGATTGCCTGCAATGCGGCAAACGGATCCATCCCTGCTTGCACTGCCAATCCAGCACAAAGCGGAAGATATTCCTGCGGGATCACCGGCGAATCCGTGATAATGGATACTTGACAGCCTGCCGCTGCAAGCACGCCGGGCGTTGTCCAGCTTTTATTGCGCAACTCAAATTTTGATGCGCTGGTCAGTGTAGGGCCTACTGCCAAAGGTACGTTCTCTTTGGCTAGTTCTTCGGCAATCAAATGCCCCTCTGTCACGTGTTCCAGCGTAATTTCTAAATCAAATTCTTTGGCAATACGAAGCGCCGTAAAAATATCCTCTGTTGCGTGCGCGTGTGCCTTTAGCGGAATTTCCTTTTTCAGCACGGGAATCAGCGCTTCCAATTTTATATCAAACTTAGGTCTTTTCGTAAAGTCATCACCTGCCGCTTCCTTTTTTGCAAGATAGTCTTTTGCTTTAAACAAGGTTTCCCGCAAAAGCGCTGCTGTTGTCATACGGCTTGAATCCGTTTTATCACGGTATACTCTTTTCGGATTTTCGCCAAATGCGCATTTCATTGCCACATTATCACGCACCACCATATTATCTACACGCTTTCCTACGGTTTTAATCGTTGTAAATGTACCACCAAGAACATTGGCACTGCCTGGGCCTACACAGACACAAGTTACCCCTGCCGCTGCCGCCGCTGCAAACGCCGGATCAAAAGGTTTTACGCCGTCAATCCCCCGCATCTGCGGGCTGATAATATCATTTAATTCATTGTAATCCATTCCCTCATAACCAATGCCATATCCGTCCAATCCAATATGCCCATGTGCCTCCACAAATCCCGGATAGACTTGTAGTCCTTCTGCATTGATTATCTGGACATTATTTGCGACTTCTATATTTTTTTCAATTGTTTTGATTTTTCCGTCATCTACCAAAATATCTGCCTGAAATCCCTCTTTACAGATGGCGTTATAAATCGTTCCGTTTTTAATGCACAACATATGTAATTCCTCCTCAATATGTGTTATGTTTTCTATGCGTCATTAGCAGCTTTGTATATCAATGACGTGATAAATATACTTAGGAACTGTAGAAAAATAAGTGACACATCTTGCTTATCTATTTCTCCAAGATTGCAGGACATAAAACCTCACCGTAGCCCGCTATGCCTACGTTTTTTCTCCAATAATCTTGAAAAAATATCCTGCGCAATCTGAGCACTTATTTTCCTACAATTCCTTACAAGCTATAATCCTTAATAATACCTTACTATATTAATTATAATAACTACATTTATAAGTTGATGTTATATGAAAATTTTCGTGTTCATCAGTATCCATTACGTTACAGTTCAGCCTTGCCGAACTGTAACGCATCAAGCCATGCAAAATCGCTTCG
>CBCOYO010000023.1:0-31266 GCA_965114465.1 uncultured Lachnospiraceae bacterium | reverse complement strand
TGGAAAAATATTGACTTTACTACTTTAAATCATCATAATACTATTATACAATAGGAAAGGAGTATACAAACAATGCATCTGAATACCTTCGGTTTTATAAGCCTAGGACTGATTGGCGGCTCGATTGCCATGTCCATTAAAAATATCCTTCCCAATTCCAAAATTATCGCCTATGCGCGCAAACAAGAAACACTAGATACAGCACTTGCCGCCGGAACGATTGACAAAGGCGTCACAGTAATTGACGATTCCTTTTATCAATGTGATATTATTTTCCTATGTGCACCCGTCGCTGCCAATAATCGACTATTAGAGCAGTTAAAACCATATATTTCTGATAAAACTATAATCACAGACGTAGGCAGTGTAAAAGGATCTATACACCAAACCGTAGAACGCCTTTCCCTTACAAAACAGTTTATTGGCGGACATCCCATGGCAGGCAGTGAAAAAACGGGCTTTTCCAACGCCAATCCGCGTTTATTGGAAAACGCTTACTATATTCTTACGCCGACAAAAGACGTACCAGAAGAATCTGTAGATGCTTACCGTGCTTTAATCACTCAAATGGGTGCAATTACGCTGGTGCTCGACTATCAAACACACGATTATGTTACTGCTGCAATCAGTCATGTGCCACATTTAGTTGCCGCTGCACTTGCCAACCTTGTACATGACCACGATACCCCAGAGGGTACGATGAAATCCATTGCCGCAGGGGGCTTTAAAGACATTACGCGAATTGCTTCCTCCTCTCCTGATATGTGGGAAGCAATCTGTATGGCAAATACAGAGAATATTGTGAAACTGCTGGATGATTATATTACATCCTTGCAGGAAATCCGCAATGCACTGCACCAAAAACAAAGTGGCTACACCTTCGACTTATTTACTGCTTCCAAGGAATACCGAGATTCCTTCTCCAATCCTGCAAGAGGCCCTATTAAAAAAGTCTACGCTTGTTATGTCGATATCCCAGACGAAGCAGGCACTATCGCTGCAACTGCCACACTGCTTGCCGACGCCGCAATCTCTATTAAAAATATCGGCATTGTGCATAACCGCGATTTTGAGGAAGGCGTGCTGCAAGTCGAATTTTATAATCAAGATGCACTTGACAAAGCTGTTTTACTGCTCCAAGAACTGCATTATGCAGTTTATTATCGAAAATAAACGTTTATACGAATCGTCAAAGAACTGATTCTACCCCCCTCTTGCATAAGCGGACAATCTGTGTTGTGCAGAAAGGAAAATCTAATCGTTTTTGCGTATAACAGTTCCTAAGTATAACAAATATGCCCATAGCAGCACGAAGGAAATTTTCCGCTTTGCGGCGTGCGGCTGGCGCAACCAAACGGCAAATCTTTTTGCCATCCAGTATAAAATTAAGGAGAAAAATTTTTATGGAAATAAAATCCGTTATTCTAAGTGATAAGCGGGAAATCCTATTAGATGATGACAACGATATTACAATATCTATTGTCTGCGGAGATCAAATTCAGTATACTTTAGAAATTTCTTACCCCTCCTGCGGCTATGGCGGCGGTTCTTTATTGCTTTCTTTGTCAGAACAGATTCTTTTGTTTTCATATTATTCTGGCGAAAGCGAAGAAGGTTATATGCTGTTTCAGATTTATCCTGCATCCTTAGCATTTGTCTACTCTTCGGAGATTCTTTGTGGAGAGGGAGCAAGCTATCTTTTTTCAGATGATGATATATTTTTATTTCAGGCGCTGCCCAAAAGTATTGGCCCTTGGTATTGCGAAGATGCCGAAATCGACGAAAATGGAAATATGTTTTTTGCATGGTGTCAAATTAACGTCTTAAATATACAAGCAAAAACAGTTAATAGACATGCAATACATGTGTTTCCTTCAAACCATTGGGATAACGATTTCGCAGAAGCCCAACCGCCCCATTTTCTGGAACTCATCAACAACCGTATCCTATCTATCGCTATGCCCTGGGGTACAGAAAAACTTTCGCTTCCTTTGGATGATACGATTATTTTCAATCTTAATTAAACACTATAACGCCGGAATTTACCATACTACACCACGAAATATATAACTGGCATTAGGAACTGTGGAAAAATTAATTTTTGTATTATCCTCTGTTTTAAAATTTATACCAAGACTTTTTACTTGCAACGCTCCTTTATAAGTTGTAGAATTATCATATAAATGCTTTGAAGTATAAAACTTGAATTTACCTCACTTTTTACCTCAAATTCGGCCAAATCTATGCTAATATATGCAGAAATATGCAACATTTAACCCAAAAAACAAGAAAGGAAAACGCTCAAAAATCCATAAAATACAAGGATTTACAGAGTTATACAATATTATGCAAGATATGACAAAAATATTATTCGTCTGCCACGGCAATATTTGCCGCAGCACAATGGCGGAAAGCGTTATGACGCATCTTATCAAACAGGAACACTTCGAAAACTTTTTTGAAATCGCCTCAGCAGCGACCAGCCGCGAGGAAATCGGAAATCCGCCGCACTACGGCACAGTAAACAAGTTACGCAGTGTCGGCATTCCGTTGATACCGCACCATGCTATTCAAATGACGAAGCAAGACTATCAGTATTATCAATACCTAATCGGCATGGACACGGCAAATATTCGCAATATGACACGGATTGCCGGGGGCGATCCGGACGGTAAGATTTATAAATTATTATCCTTCACTGGCTCCGGCAAAGATGTGGCTGACCCGTGGTATACTGGCGACTTTGATACCACCTATCAGGATATTATCAATGGCTGTACCGCTCTTCTGCGTCATATCACCACCCAAGAGCACCTTTTCAGCAAGCATTGATCGTAATCCCACGTCATATCCAAATGCCCTGCTTTGACATTTTTGCCTTCCGGTATACAAAAAATCATGGTTTGCCGCCACAATCTCGCTACTGCCGCATTTTGGGCAGTAGCCATGCGCATAATCCAGTGCGCCGCATATTTTACAGTAGCAAATTTTTTCCATATAAATCCTCCATTCCTGCCAATACCTGCAAATTTATACTCATAAATTATTTTTCACATTTTGCCGTACTGTCGTTCTTTCCTGCCTGCTCTGCCCTAATACAAATGCATCTATTTCAAGCATTTGAGAAGAAATTGTTACAAAGATTTTATATTTCTGTAAAATTTTATTTAATTTTTTTGAAAAAAAACTTGTATAATTCCAATATTACGGTTATAATAATTTCGTAATAATTTTCAAGTAAATACTTCTTCAAGGATTACACTAATTTCAATTCTTGTACATAATTTTTTTCAGAAAGGAAGTAGTTCACAATGAAAAACTCGAAAAAATCTTTATACGGCCGTTCCATTCTAGCACTTTTTTTATGTTTGGTGCTTTTGGCTCCATTAACAGTATATGCACAAGAAGAAATAAAAATGCCTGTTGTTTACTCAACCGTACAGCCGCTAACGGGTTCTGCAATTCCTACGGACTACCTACCCTCCAGCTTAGTGGAAAGCCTAAACACATACCTTGTCAATAGTTTTACAGTTGGATTGATTGATATTGATCAGTACAATGAGATTTTATACGGCGGCATGGTTTCCGAAAATGCGTTCTTTGCAAACTCTGTATTTGTAGGAGATTCTTTAACAGTTGGTTTTGGGGACTACTGCAATTCGCACAGTGATTCTATTAAGACGGACACTACCTATTTTTTAGCAAGAGTAAGCTGTTCTGCAAAAGCCGCTGTTTCATCAAGCGCTCTAACCAAGCACGCAGGTATTATGCCAATCTACAATGGAAGGGTTCGCTATATTGAAGATTCAATTGCCCAGATGTCAGATGTCAACAAAGTTTTTATTTGCTTTGGTATGAATGATTTGGTTGGCAGTTCACCAGAAAGTTTTGTTTCCGATATGCAGACATTGATACTTCGTATTTTGGAAAAAAGACCAGACCTTCATATATATGTAATATCTATCCCCTGTGTTGTATCCGGCGTTTCTACGGGCGGCTTAAACAACAAAACCATTCAGACGGCAAACCAACTTTTACAGAATACTTGCCAGACAACCGGCTGGGGATTTATTAATCTTTCCGAATATTTAATGAATAAAAATATGGCACTCCGCTCTGACTTTAGTTCAGATGGATATGTTCACGAAAACAGCCGCGCATACGCAGTATGGAACAAAGTTCTGCGCAACTACGCATTTATGGAAATTATTAATAGTTAATCTTGCAAATGCCTCTGTGCAGTTAAGTAAAAAACGCCGAAGAAACTGTTGGAATAAAATTTTCCGCTAGTCCCTTCGGCGTTTTCCTTTTACATACCGGCAAAATTAATGCTTATCAATAAATGTATTCCTATTATTTTTATGAAAATGGCACAAATCCGACTCCATTTAATTGATCGCGCAGACGGTTCTGCATTCCCATCATGCCGATTGTATCATTTAAGTAATCTGAATAGTTGTCCTGCTGTTTCATCTTATCATCTGACGCAAGCAGTTCTTCTTGAATGCCTAACATTTCAGCAAAACTTCCTGTTGCTGTGCTCTTGGCATTTTCCAGTTCTCCGTAATCCTTAACATACAAGTCCTCTTTTGCTTTCTTTGTTGCCAAAACCAGTGGCTTTCCTGCCTGATTTGACTCGCTGCCTACCCGCTCTACGGGTTTCATACTGTAAGGATTACCATGAACAGAAGAAATTCTGTAACTATCCATTCCATAAGATCCCATTACGCTTGAAATCCTCATCCTACACCTCCTTCTAATATAAAAACCTAATACACTACCCTTTACCCTAACTAGTATACTGCTATTTTCAGACAATTTCAATATTTTTCAAGAAAAAGACAGTTAATCTGTTTTATCCTTGTAACAGTTCAATGGGTTATCTGAACTGCTACTTATCCTTTTTCTCTTTCTTCCGGTCTGGTTCTTTCATACTATCAATAAGCTTCTCAATTAACATTTTTTTCATATACACATCAAAACTTAATAAGCAGATAAATGAAAATAGCTTTAGAAACTCCTTATTCTCGTCAGGTGCATTTTCAAAGGTTTCCATTGCACGATTGTACATCTCTATAACATCCTTTTTCAGCGCCTCAATCTGTCCATTTTGCATACTAAACACTTCTTCATAGATGGTTTCAATATGAAAATCTTCGTTCTTATTAAAAAATCTCTCTGTAATTGGCTGTAGCAACGTCTGAATATCACTGATCGATAATATTCCTTTATAATAGTAAATAAAAATTAATACCAATATATGCTCCTTGGAATATTTCTTGCGCACAGGAGGCGGAAGCAAATCATTTTTTGCATAATTATTTATCATGGTTTTTGTCATAACCTTGTCCGCATCCGGATATCGTGCATTTTTCCGCAAATTTCTATCCATAAACGTCGTCACCTGATCCATATACAGTTCTATATTGGGAATATCCGCGGTTTTAATATAATCAATCCTGTCAAAACTTTCCAGAATACTCCTTAATAAATCATTTTTATCAATTCGCATATCCTACCAAGCCTTTCTAATCTGATATTAAAAAATATTATATAGTATAAAAAACTACATAGCAAGCATTTTTTATTTTACTTCCTTCTATAATTATGCTACAATAAAAACAGCGTAAGTTTTATATCACTAAAACTTTACCGTATGAAAGCAGGAGGTTATAAAATGAATAAGAAATTAAAAACTGCCGCTGTCGATCACTTAATAGATGCCATTCTCTGTCTAAAAACAAAGGAAGAAAGCTACAACTTTTTCGAGGACTTATGCACAGTAAATGAATTGCTCTCTTTATCGCAGCGTTTCGAGGTTGCTACCATGCTCCATGACCACAAAACATATATGGAAATTGCAGAAAAAACAGGTGCTTCCACTGCTACTATCAGCCGCGTAAACCGCTCATTAAACTATGGATGCGACGGTTATGAATTGATATTTGAGCGCTTAGAGGAAACCCGTGAACAGTAATCGGGCTACGTAACAGTTCAGATAACCCATTGATGCACACAAAACGCTAAAGTAAAAAAGCAAAAGCTTTTAGCATTTTGGCACATGATTCCCACTACTTTGGCATGGGTGTGAAAAGTAACGGCTACAACTATTTTTTGCAAAAGGCGACATAATTACTTTACTTTTTTGCTGTAATATGGTATTCTATATTATGTTGTGCGGGGCACAATATATTATTTTTTGGAGGTATGTAACATGAACAAAGGTACGGTTAAATGGTTTAACAACCAGAAAGGTTATGGCTTTATTTCAGACGAGGCAGGCAATGATGTATTTGTACATTATTCAGGACTTGTAATGGATGGCTTTAAGTCTTTAGACGAAGGCGCTAGCGTTTCATTTGAAGTAATTACTGGCGAAAAAGGCCCACAGGCTGTTAACGTAACCAAGCTGTAAGTCAACATTTCAATCTTTAATCTAGTTTCGATATGCCTTTCGTAATAATCGGATAGGAAGCCCTTTTCTCCTATTCGTCATGCTTGGCACTGTTTAGGTATAATGCTATTATTCCTTTGCGTGCTTGTAGCATATAAATAGCAAAGTTCCTATTCTTTGCTATCTTTAACATATTATTTGAAACAGCAATTGTTTTACGGGATTAAGATATGCTATGGAGAAAAAAGACTTCTCGCTTTATTGGCAAGAAGTCCTTTTTTAGTTACTTTTCACACCCACGCCAAAGTAGTGAGAATTATGCGCCAAAATGCTAAAAGCTTTAGCTTTTTTACTTTAGCGTTTTGTGTGCATCAATTGTTGCAATTCATACCGAATGTTCGTAAATTGTTGCAAAATCTGGCGTTGGTGTGAATTGTAACTTTTTTTATGCCCAACCCCATGCAGCGCAACGATACCGCTAAGGCGGTGCACGGGTGTGCGGCGAGTAAGATAGAGAAATCTTCTTTACTCGATTACACAGCCTTATGCAGAGGAAATAAAATATTAGAGAGAAACACGCTTTAGAATCTCATCAAATAAAAGCGTACCGCCAAACAGTTCCAGCGCGCTTCCTATCGTAACATTTATATGGTTATTTCCCAAACGTTTTAGAAGGTCAATATCTTCATAACTGTGAACGCCGCCTGCATAAGTAATCGGTGTTCTGCTGCCTGCGCTGCTCCACCTGCCGAGCTGTTCCACAAGCGGCTGTTCAATGCCTTGGGTTTTCCCTTCCACATCTACTGCATGTATTAGAAATTCATCACAATATTCTGCCAACATATTGAGTGTGGCGCTATTGACTATCTCATCAGTAAACTTCTGCCATCGGTCAGTCACAATATAGTAAACACCATCCTTTTTTCGACAGCTTACATCCAATACTAAATGCTCCCTACCGACCACGCAACGCATACGTTCAAGATTCTCCATATTAATATGTCCTCCCTGAAATACATAGGAAGTAACAATAACATGGGAAGCACCGGCTTCAAGATATTGTGTGGCATTCTCATTATTCACTCCACCACCAATTTGAAGCGCGTCCGGATATGCCTTTAACGCACCAAGCGCCTGCTCTCTCGTTGCATCATAGTATTCACTGGAAGGTGGATTTAGCAGAATAATATGTCCGCCACGGATACCCTTTTCCTTATAAAACGTTGCGTAATCTGCAGCGCTTTTGGCAGCGATAAAGTTCTCCACTGCTTGATTATCCTTATCATTCAATGTACTTCCGACAATCTGCTTAACCTGCCCATTATGAATATCAATACATGGCCGAAATTCCATTATCCAATCACGTCCTTCATATCATATCTGCCCGCTGGTTTGCCTTTCAGGAATTTCGCTGCCTGTACAGCGCCTTTGGCAAATACCGCCTTGGAGTATGCACGGTGCGATAAAGTCACTACCTCGTCATTTCCTGCAAAAATAATATCATGATCGCCGACAATCGTTCCACCACGCACGGCACTAATACCGATTTCCTGTTTAGAACGCTTCTGCCTTACTTGACTTCTATCGTAAATATAATCATAAGCGTTATCAAATTCCTCGTTAATAGAATCCGCCAAGGCAAGCGCTGTTCCGCTTGGAGCGTCCACTTTTAAATTATGATGCTTCTCCACAATCTCAATATCAAAACCTGCCGGCGCTAGTGTTGCGGCGGCTTCTTTCACTATTTTAAGAAGCATATTTACACCTAAAGACATATTTGCCGATTTTAATACGGCAACCGTTTTGGATGTTTCCTCTACTTTGACAAGCTGTGCTTCTGACAATCCTGTTGTACACAATACACAAGGAATCTGCCGCGCAGCACAGTAGTCAAGCAGACCATCTATAGCCGATGCAATACAAAAATCAATTACAACATCCGCCTCCACGTCACATTCCGCAATATCCGCAAAAACAGGATATGTATTTACAATATGATTTGACACATCAATTCCAGCAACAATCTCAACTTCTGGATCATCTGCAATAATACTGGTAATCATCTGCCCCATTTTCCCATTACAGCCGTGCATTATAACTCTAGTCATTTTATCCCTGTTTCCTCCAAAATCTTCCTATCAAAATACAACCTTTTCCTAAACGTTTTTATAAAGCCTTATAAAAGCCCATAATCCTTCATTACCTTTTCCATTTTCGCAGCGTTTGCTTCCTCCATCTCTGTCAATGGTCTTCTTAGTACACCTGCTTCCATACCCATAAGGTTCATTGCCTTTTTCACAGGAATAGGATTTACCTCGCTAAACAAAGCTGCAATTAATTCAATCGCTTCTAATTGCAGTCGTGCACTCTCTGCGGTTTCTCCTGCAAAATATTTCGCACAAATATCATGCGTCTGCTGCGGCGCTATATTGGCAAGCACAGAGATAACACCCTTTGCTCCCAATGACAGAAACGGCACAATTTGATTGTCGTTGCCAGAATAAACATCCACTTTCCCCTTTGCAAGTGCCATAAGCTTCGCATACTGGATAAAATTGTCTGTTGCATCTTTTACACCGACAATATTGGGATTTTCCTCACACAGCGATACTATTGTTTCTGGAAGAATATTTACACCGCCCGTCCTTCCCGGAATATTGTATAAGATAATCGGAATCTTTACTGCCTTTGCAATAATAGAAAAATGTTCCTTTAATCCCTTCTGTGTAGCCTTATTATAATACGGTGTCACAACCAAAAGCCCATCAGCACCAAGCTGCTCTGCTTCTTTAGAAAGATAAACCGCAGTTTCCGTACAGTTTGAGCCAGTGCCTGCTATAACAGGAATCCTGCCTGCCACCTGCTCTACGCAGAATTTAATACATTCTAAATGTTCCTCATGTGATAACGTAGATGCCTCTCCTGTTGTACCACATACAATAATCGCGTCTGTATGGTTTGCAATCTGAAACTCAATATTCTTTGCAAACGCCTCATAATTTACTGCTCCATCCGGCTTCATCGGCGTAACGATTGCCACACCTGAACCTGTAAAAATTGACATAATACTTCCTCCTTTAAAATTCATTATTTCCTCTGCACTTTTGTGTGCAATCAAGTAGGAAATGACCTTCCCTCCTACTCGATGCACGACCCAAGCGCCGCCTTAGCGGCATATTTCCTCTGCATGAGTCTGTGCATAAAAAAACGACCTACCTAATATAAGATGGTCGATATCATAAACCTATACAAACACCTTCGGACAACTGCCCAGACAGCACCTATACATAAATGATAGCTCTCCATCTTAATGATGACAGTCATATAGTTCTTAACCATATGCCCAAGCAAAAGCCTTCAGTGAAACCTCTGCTTTCGGCGTCTTCTCCTTTCCTTCCTCGTCATCAGTGCCTGACACCTCAATCGAATAGGGAAGTTTACTTGCCCTAATTTATAGGACTCCCTACTCGCCGCGCGACCTGTACGCCGCCTTAACGGCATATTTCCTCTACACGGGTCTACGCATAAAAAGTAATCATAAAAGACGCAACCTCTATCTCTTTCTTTTTTATATTACTATATTATATATCGTAATCACGCAGACTGTCAATAAATAATTCGAGAATTTATAAATATCTCGTACTATATCTCCAAAAATCAAAAAGATGGGGCGTTTCCGCCCCAATCCATTATGTCCTTAAAAAATCTTATAATTTACTGCTTCAATTTTAAAGATTTCGTCCGCGATCCGGCAGACGTCATCATTTAGATGAATGCCTGTTAAGATAATCTCGACATCATCTGCTTTTGCCTCAAGGATATGCTTTAAATCGTCAATCGAAATAATTCCATTGTCAATAAGCCCCAGAACTTCGTCTAAAATAAGTAGACTGCATTCACCGGTAGCAAGAACTTTCTTTGCGAAGTTTAGACCATTCTTAATGTTGTATATTTCCTCCTGCTTATGTTCCTCCGAGAGCAGCGCAAACTCCTCCTCGCTTTTCTCGAAGCGGAATATTTTTATCTCCGGCTCCATCCTCTTAAGAAACGCTTCGCTCTGGTTTCCTTTCAGAAAATTAATGATAACGACATTTCTGCCTGTGCCGGCGACCTGTATCGCCCTGCCAAGCGCTGCAGCAGATTTTCCGTGTCCTTCTCCGCTGTATACCTGTACTAATCCTTGTTCCATTTATCAATACCCATAACCTTTCTTCCGTATTACTTATATTTGATAGTCTTGGTACGCAAACATGATAGCACACTCCATCCAATTTTGCAACTATTACATACCCTGTGCGGACGAAAATGGTATATGTAATACTTTGAAAACGCTTATGCAAACGTTACTCTGCTGCTGGCTCGTCGTTCGGAATTTCAAGCTTACTAACGGATACTTCGTAAGCAATTCTCTTTTCCAAATCCTCCTCTGATATTTTTTTCATGTACTCTCTTGACTGGATTCTTCCCCATACAAGGCAGCGCTCGCCAACTGCAAAGTTCGAAGCGTATCTTGCATTCCTGCCCCAGCAGATGCAGGGAATATAATCCGATTTGCCGTAAGGACGGTTCACTGCAAGCAGTAAATCAGCGATCTCTCTGCCCAATGGTGTTTTCCTGTAAACAGGCGCCTTACATACAAAGCCATCAAGGAAAATTTGGTTTGTCTTAATGTTTTCGCTGATTTCGTCTACAAACTCAATCTCACGAGCGAATACGGAAAGCACCAGCTTATTCTTGCGCTCCTCATGCCTATTGTAAGAACGGAATTGACCGTTAATGACTACCATCATACCTTTGTAGTCGCCGCTTACATCCAGCAGACGCTCAGAAACCATTACAGGTATAATATCCATAGACTCTGACAGCCGAGCCACCTGAATATCCACCATATAGAAGCCTTCACCAAAAATCTCATGGCTGAAGGAAAAGTCGCTTATGATTTCCCCCATTACTGTTACCTGATTGTTTTCAATTACCTTATCTGTCATATCTTTGTTCTCCCTTCTTATACAAAAGAATTTTTATTTTGGTATGTACTATTATTTATATTCCCATATTTTACCATTATTCCTCCATTTTAAAAATTAGTTCAGAAACTTTTCGCAAAAAAAGTACCTTTATAATAGATTACAACAAAAAAAATATATTTCAAGTCTTTTTTCTACATACTTCAACATAATATTTTCGACATTCGAGTTGCAAAAATTATCCATGAATGGTATACTAATACAGTTTTGAGGAATTTTATAATAAAATTTGAAATAAAAAGGTTCATCCCCGCAGTATGCTTTTTATGCCGTTTCTTTGGGAATTTTCCTAAAATAAATAGTTTTTATTAATATCGGAGAAATTTGCGGGAAAACTTATAGCAGTTTCACAAAACAAAAAAGTTTCTTATAACAATATTGCTATCAACTTCCCGAAATACCGGCGTTTTTATTGGCATATATTACAATTATTATATTTTTCTAAAATTACCACATTTATATAGAAATGTCAAGAGAGGAGAAATAATTATGAAGCAGAAAAGAGAAGATGTCAGAAATGTAGCAATTATTGCTCATGTTGACCACGGTAAAACAACTTTAGTGGACGAACTGTTAAAGCAAAGCGGCGTTTTTCGAGAAAATCAGGAGGTTGCAGAGCGTGTAATGGATTCTAACGATCTAGAACGAGAACGCGGCATTACGATTTTATCCAAAAATACAGCGGTTATGTACAAAGACACCAAAATTAATATTATTGATACACCGGGACACGCAGATTTCGGCGGAGAAGTTGAGCGTGTGCTGAAAATGGTAAACGGCGTTATCCTTGTTGTAGATGCCTTTGAGGGCGCTATGCCGCAGACAAAATTTGTGCTGCGCAAAGCATTGGAGTTAAAGCTGCCTGTTATTGTATGCATTAATAAAATCGACCGTCCTGAAGCGCGTGCTGCGGAAGTAGTGGATGAAGTTTTAGAATTGTTTCTGGAACTTGATGCAGAGGATGCACAGTTAGACTGCCCTTTTGTATACGCTTCTGCAAAAGCAGGTACTGCATCCCTTGATCCAGACACCGAAGGCAACGATATGACACCGCTGTTTGAAACAATTTGCAGCTATATTCCAGCACCGGAGGGCGATCCAGAAGCCGGCACGCAGGTATTAATTAGCACAATTGATTACAATGAATATGTAGGACGTATCGGCGTCGGCAAGGTAGATAATGGCTCAATTCAGACCAATCAAGAGGTTATTATCTGCAACCACCACGATCCAGACAAACAGAAAAAAGTCAAAATCAGCAAACTCTATGAATTTGACGGTTTAAATAAAGTTGAAGTGAAAGAAGCAGGAATCGGTTCTATTGTAGCGATTTCAGGCATTGCGGATATCCGTATCGGTGATACACTCTGCTCTAGTGACAATGTATGCCCAATTCCATTTCAGAAAATCAGCGAGCCTACGATTGCTATGCAGTTTATGGTCAACGATTCTCCACTTGCCGGACAAGAGGGTAAATATGTCACAAGCCGCCATATTCGTGACAGGCTATACAGAGAGTTAAACACGGATGTTTCACTGCGTGTCGAGGATACGGAAAGCCCTGACTGCATTAAGGTTTCCGGTCGTGGTGAACTGCATCTGTCCGTTTTAATTGAAACTATGCGTCGTGAGGGGTATGAATTTGCAGTAAGTAAGGCAGAAGTTCTTTATAAGGAAGATGAAAATGGTAAAAAATTAGAGCCCATGGAAATTGCCTATGTTGATGTACCTGAAGAATATTCTGGCACTGTTATTGAAAAGCTCAGCCAGCGCAAAGGCGAACTGCAAAACATGGGCAAGGCAAGCGGCGGCTATGCAAGGCTAGAATTTTCTATTCCCTCACGCGGCTTAATTGGCTATCGTGGCGAATTTTTAACTGACACAAAGGGAAATGGTATTCTAAATACGATTTTTGACTGCTATGGGCCTTATAAGGGCGATATTCAGTATCGGAAACAGGGCTCGCTAATTGCGTTCGAGGCAGGTGAAGCAATCACTTACGGATTATACAATGCGCAGGAGCGTGGTACGCTGTTTATTGGCCCTGGGGAGAAGGTTTATGCCGGCATGGTAGTAGGACAAAACGGCAAAGGCGAGGATATTGAATTAAATGTCTGCAAGAAAAAGCAGTTGACAAACACGCGATCTTCTAGTGCAGATGAAGCGCTGCGCCTAACACCGCCAAAGGTTTTAAGCTTAGAACAGGCGCTGGATTTTATTGACACAGATGAATTACTCGAAGTTACGCCGGAAAATCTGCGTATTCGCAAAAAAATCTTAGATCCGACGCTACGGAAACGGGCTGGAATTAAAAAATAATCCTATGAGGCTGCCGCATTAAGGAAAATGTACACAAAATAGGCTAACACCATGTTGCAATTTATACTATATCTTGTATAATCAAAGCTTACTGCGACAGTCCTATAACGATATGGGGTTGTCGCATTAAGTTTTATGCTATATCTTGTATATTTAAAACTTAATGCGACAACCCCATTCTTTAAATGCTGCATTCTTTAAATAATACATTCTTTAAATGCTGCATTTTTTAATACTGCACATTTTAAATGCTGCATTCCAACTGCCGATCAAATGGTTCTGCTTCCACATGCTTTTGATTGTATTCTTGAGAATCTACGCAGCCCATTGCATAATAGAAAGATTGGCTTTCCACAGCAGAATGAGCGGAGATATAAAGCTTTTGGGCATTATGTTTCTTTGCCCACTCTTTTGCTGCCAAAAACAACGCTTTTCCAATTCCTTGTCCACGCATATCCTGTGATACATGAATACTTGATAAGTCCAGATACTGCTGCCTAGAGCCGAATAATTTCGGTTCTACAGATACAAAACCTTTCAGACTGCCATTCTCAAATGCACCATAGACAAAACCGCCTGTGGATACTGTATTTTTTAAGCAGACAATTAATGTCTTATAGTCTTCCTCTGACCAATCATCAATAAATGGGTCACTCTGAATGCACCATTCGCCATTGACTTTGCGCCAGCAGTCTGTAACAACTTGGCGGCGGATAAAATCCTGAAATAGCGCACGATTGATTTCTTGTTCTTTAATCAGTTTGTACTGTATCATTGTTTATATCTCCTTATTCCTACTCCACCACAAACCGCTCCGTTGTGGCTGTGCCCTCCCAGCTATTTCCATCTGATCGGAAATACTGTCGTTCTACAGAACCATCAGCGCTGGTATAGTCGATTACAAAGACCTGCTGCTCCTCTACCAGCATAATATAATTATGATATGGCAGATACTCTCCTGTTAATGCGCTGTCCTTAAAGTCGTTATATGCGTTCTCCAGCCGCCAGAACTCTCTGCACTGATATTGCGGAAAGATTTGTGATAAATCCTGTTTTCCATAGTACAACGCCTGATATGTTTTGCCGCCAATCTGCATTGCTTCTGTTCTAATTGGGTCAATATCATAGGCATACATTGTTAAATCGTTGGTGCTGACAAGCTCTCCATACTGCTGTTTTAGCTGATTTGCCATACAGGGAATCGTTTGTGTCGCATAATCCAACCCTTCTATTGATGTATGCCCCGATCCATAGATCCCCATAATATCTGTCCCGTTTAGTTTACTATATTCCCGTTTAAAATTCTCCACCATTTTATTTTCACGATATACGCTGTCATTTTGTTCATAGTAATACTGTCCTTGATCAATGGCTTCCTGACAAAGCGCACATTCCTCCGATTTATCGCTGTCACTCGACAATAGATATTCCATATAACGTTTGCCGGTTGTATTATACTGATGCCCTACATCTGTTCCGTGAAAAATTGTATTCGGATAATTCTCCTTTATTTTCTTATAAAATGCCTTTACTTGCGGCGTAGAAACCGCTGTTCCTTCGAAGTCCTGAAATAATTCCTCTAATATTGTATCATCCTCTGCTTTCATCCACAGATTTAAAAATTCGGCAGTGTAATAGGGAAGCTCCACAAATAAATCCCGCATCCCGTTTTCATGGTAATAAGTACCCCATATTTCCAGTTCTTTTTCTAATATTTTCTCTTGACTGTGCGTTTCACCATATAGAAAAATCTGCCCTTGTGCGGTCTGCTGGTCTGCATTATAATTTAGGGCAGTATTGGAATCTGGGTTTGTTTCTGTATTCGTTTGCGTATTGGATTCTCTGTTTGTTTCTGTATTCGTTTGTGTATTAGAATTTATGTTTGTTTCTGTATTCGTCTGTATATCGGATTCTCTGTTTAATTCTGTACTGGTTTGCATACTGGAATTTTCGTTTTCTTCTGTATTTGACTGAATATTTGCGCTCCCGCTGGTATTCTTATTTCCGCAGGCAGTGGCTGTTGGTATTAGAAGCAAAACCACTAAAGCAAGCACTGCAATTTTATAATCCATTGTTTTTTTCCTTGTGTCTTTTATGATAGTTCCTTTTAAAATGATGTCTTTTGTATTGATTTCTTTTGTAAATCTTTCCTTTGCGATGATTCCCTTTGTATTGATTCCTTCTGTAACTGTTTCTTTGGCAACGATTCCTTTTGCAAATCTTTCTTTTGCAATGATATCTTTTGGATTAATTCCTTTTGTATTAATTCTTTTTATAAATTTTCCTTTTGCAATAATTCTTTCTGTTTTGATTTCTTCTGCAATAATTCTTTTGGTATTGATTTCTTCTGCAATAACTCTTTTGGTATTGATTTCTTCTGCAATAATTCTTTTGGTATTGATTCTTTTTATAAATAATTTTATAGTCTTCTGATTATCTTCTATTTTTTTCATAATTATTATTTATTATTCCTTTCGTTTTGTTCAAGGCACATACGAGAGCGGAAAGACGCTTTATTGCTTTACAATGTGCGTTTTCTTTCACTCTTTCCTTAAAAGCATCCCTTTTTCCCTTCTGCGTATCCGATCTCTATAACCCCCGCCGCATCCCTAATTCCTTATGAAATATTATATATTAAATAATTCATCATAATCTGTTTTGATGTTTGGGAACATTACAAGCTGCAAATCCTCTTTATTTTTTTCTGTTACAGTCTTATATAAATAAAAATAGGTCGTTCCATCTTCTTTTCCATCATTCAAATAGATTTCAACCTGTTTCTTTCGCCAGTCCACAATCCAGTATTCCGAAACACCTACTTTTTGATAAATTTCCATTTTCTCACCACGATCATAGTCTTCTGTTGCCTTTGATAAAACTTCCATAATCATCATTGGTATTCCCGTTAGTGATACATTTTTTCTGTTTCGTATATTACAATTGATAGAAACATCGGGAATTACGATATTGTCATTATTTTCGTGCCATTGGTATTGTACCCCATCTCCTAAAATACGGCACAGCGAATCTTTCATCTGCCTGCCAACCATTACCACAAAATTATTAATTACGAACGAATGTTCTACAAAGGTATTACTCATATCTTCTATCGGTAATGCATTCATTCAATTCACCTCACTTCTAACTATCAAACACTAAACTTGCCGACACGCTTTTTGTAACTTTATCATAGACGACAATATTCCACTTGCTTCCTGCCTGATATTGTTCTACACCATCGATCAGCACTTGGTAAATAGCGCCCAATTTAGCAAGCACCAGTTCGCTGTCACCAATTTTGCGGTGTGCAACACCATCCTTTTCCCAAAATTGTTTCCATACTACTCTCTTGTCTTCATATACCCATTGCTGCACTTTACCACTGTTATCAGCATTCGTTTCCGTTACAATTAACACATAATCCTTATCGTTTTGTAACAGTTCCAAACAATCCTTTGCTGTCTGCGCCGCCATAAATTCCTGCTGCCCACTACGCTTTTTGTACCTTAAAGCTGTATCCCATGCATTTTCTACGCCCAAACGTTCTGATTCTTCACGCCTGTCTGGTAAGGCATAATGCGCTTGAATATAACTGCCAAAATGCGCCGATACTTTTGCCGCACCAAAATCATTGAGATGCTGATTATCACGAAAGTCCCCCCGTGTATCCAGTTCTAATGCTCCTTGCGCATACAATTCATTGTAATCCACAAAATTCAAGCCCCGCTCTATAGCAAGTGCACGAACTGCTTCGGTATCATATTGATACCACCCCTCCTTTGGTGATTTAAACAATAGCAGCTCTGCCCCGTTTTTCTTACAAAGCGCTGCGATTTCATCAAAATACTGCATATTTTCCTGTTCAATCCACGATGTCCCCTCTGCTTGGTAGTCTGCCAAATTCACATCTGTTTCTGTTACGGACTGCGTTTCCAGATAACCTTTTGTATAATTTGTCTTATCCAGCTTATCGTAGGTATAGTCGATTTTGCTTATCTCCTTCCAGCGGTTATGATAACGAAATATTGGAAAAACATAGGAAAAATACTCTGCGTTGACAGCCCCTACCGACTGATAAATACATTTTAGTTTATCAATAGACAGCGGCATATCCGTAAGCCCCCAGCGAAGCCCTGCCTCATAGCCGCCAGAAAGGCTATCACCCACAATCATATTGATTTCCAACGCAACGACCTTTGGCTTCTGCCGCCGAAACGCTTCTTTTAGATAAAGCATCGTAATATTTAACGGCTGGGACGAACTGCCAAAATCATACGCCGCAATTCCATATTGCTCATAAAGCACCAGCGGATTTATCGTACAAAAACTGTTGCTGCTGCCCAGTACCAGCAGATCGATATCATTCTTTTTCTCTGCATAAAAGCCATTTACAATGGTCGTAGAATCCCCAATAAATTTTGCCCGCACAATCTTTCCCGTAATTGATAAAACAGCCCCTATTACCATTAGGAAAACCACTACAGCAGCAAAACGCCGCAATTTTTCCTCCCTAGTCAAATCCCCACCTCCAGCTAAGAAACTGTTATACTCATAACAATTACTTGTCACAAGTAATTTCTGAACAGTTCCTAAAATTGAAAATAAATAAACTGTGTTGCGTCATATCCTTCACCATACACACCAAATACCACAATCATTACCAAAAGCACTGCAACAATCACATACTGCACCGCTAAACATTGGCTTTTTACCATTGTATCAAAAAACGCTTTGCGACGCGCATAAAAAGCATCCACTAAAATCAAAATAAAAATACCCACCCACAGCACATTCATTTCTTTTCTGTCAAGTCCTAATGTGTAAATACTTTCATTCGCAAATGACCAGATATCAAACTTTGTGAAAAGGCGCTGTATATAATAAAATCCATCACGCACAGTTTCCGCCCTGAAAAATACCAGTGAAATCATAAACAACCCAAAGGTAGTAACACCTTGGAAAAAACGATACCCGAAAGAATGTACGCGCACTTGAAAGCGCTCTGTCAGCCAAAGTTTTATCGGTTTTAAAATATCGCCGATTATAATAAACAGCCCTTGTAGCGCACCCCAGAATACAAAATGCCAGCTTGCTCCATGCCATAAACCGCTAACTACAAAGGTTACCATATTGTTAAAATATTTTCTAACTCTAGAACATCTACTGCCGCCCAGTGGAATATATACATAATCGCGAAACCATGAACTCAGTGATACGTGCCAGCGCCGCCAAAATTCACTGACGCTGCGGGAAAAAAACGGTGCTTCAAAATTTGCCATTAACTCAATCCCAAGTACCTTTGCAGTCCCCATGGCAATAATAGAATAGCTGGCAAAATCACAATATATTTGTATAGTAAAGAAAAAAATTGCAAGCAAAAGCGCTGCGCCTTGGAACATATAGTAGATATCAAACACTGTATTCACCAGCACCGCCGCTCTGTCTGCAATCACCATTTTCATAAAAAAGCCCCAAAGCATTAAAAGCAGTCCTCTTGTCACCTTATTAAAATCCCACGAATTTTTATGTGTAATCGCGTCAATCTGATGCAGCAAATGCCCGCTGCGCTCAATCGGCCCTGCTACAAGCTGCGGAAAAAAGGATACAAACAATGCATAACGGATAAAATTTTTTTCCACTTTTACAGATCCTCGATAGACATCAATCATATATCCGACTGCTTGAAATGTATAAAAAGAAATGCCGACAGGAAGTAAAATATCAATGCCTGCCGGTTTTAATTTAAACCCAAAAATACCTGCAAGAACTGCCACGGACTCATGCAAAAAATAAAAATATTTAAAAAATACCAAGATTCCCAAGTTAATAACCAAACCTGCGCATATTACAGAAATCCGTTTCCATTTATTTTTCTTTTTATGCTTCAATATCCCTAGCGCAATACCACATAAATACGTCACAATCGTGGACAAAAATATCAGCAGCGCATATTTTGCATTCCAGCCCATATAAAAATAGTAGCTTGCCGCAAGAAGCCAAAACTGCCGGCACTTTTTTGGCAATATATAGAAAATCAATACTACTACCGGAAAAAATACCGCAAATTCAAACGAGGTAAACTGCATAAATCCTCTCCTTTTCTATTTATTTCTTAAGAACTGTTAAGAATTATACTAAGGAACTGTTAACAAATATCTTTGCCATCCGTATAACTTTGCAGCTTTAGACAAGTCAGTTGTAAAATCAATTCTTTAACCGTTCCTTAGTTTTCTATAAAAATACAACAGCTTAAAATAAACCAAGAATTGAAACGGCGATTTCATATGCAATGCTGCAAGCCGCTTTTGTTCTTCGTCAAATTCCTTTTGATAATAGATATTTTCCTGAAAATCAGGAAACTCCTGCCGGATTCCCTCAGCCATCTTTTTTAAAAAGCTCAGTTTAGGCTTTTTTACACCTAACATATACGTAAACAAGGTATTCATATAGTAGAGTTTCGCAAACGCAAATTCAAACTCCGATCGAAACTGCTTATAAAAACCGCATTTACGGCTTTGCTCTAGCAACAGTTTTCCCATTGCCAGCCTGTCCTCGCACTTTTCCCTGCTGATTTCATGAACAGTCGAACTATCGTTCTGATAATAGTAATACAGCGGTTCTTCCACCTTTTCAAAATGCTTAAAATGCAGCATCCAAATTGGCGAAGCACAGTTATCCTCATAAAATGTCCGCTCTGGGAAGCGTAATTGGTGCTTGTCTACCACCTCCTTGCGGTAAATCTTAATCACCATGCTCCCCGGATTCATAACCAGCGACCGATATTTTTCAAAATTTAATATTCCCGTTTGATCTATTGTATTATTGGGCATTAACGGCCCTATGCGCATAGTCTGTTCCGATGCCATACAGTAATCACAGCCCACAACATCTGCGCCCGTCTGTTCTGCCTTACGGATAAGCTTTTCATACATATCCGGCGCGATCCAATCATCGGCATCAACAAAACCAAGCCATTTCCCACGTGCTGCCGCAATCCCTTTATTGCGCGCACCGCCCTGTTTTATATTCTCATAAGACTGCACAACTTTAAACTTCCAAGGATACCGCGATTCATACTCATGCAGAATATCGAGCGAGGTATCCGTTGACGCATCATCCACTGCAATAATCTCATAATCTGAAATAGTCTGGTTTGCAAGCGAATCCAGACAAAAACGCAGCTTATTGTCCGCTGCCATATTGTAAACAGGTACTACGATACTTAATTTCATCCATAACACCTCATCTCTTTCATTGATCTTTATGAATATCATCGTTCTCGATAAATCCCACCGTCCTCTACGCGAAATACCATATCACACTTTTCAATAGTCTGCAATCGGTGCGCAATAATAACAAGTGTTTTTTTGCCGTGCAGCCGATTAATGGAATCCATAATCGCCGCCTCTGTATCATTATCCAGCGCAGACGTTGCCTCGTCCAATATCAGCACCTCCGGATCATTATAAAGCGCGCGTGCAATACCAATGCGCTGCCGCTGCCCGCCAGAAAGCCGAATCCCCCGCTCGCCAATCCCTGTCGCAATCCCCTCTGGCAGTGTTTTCACAAATTCATCCAACTGCGCCTCCCGCAGCGCATACCAAAGCCGCTGATCGTCAATTTCCTCCTCTGGTATCCCAAACGCTACATTTTTGCGGATATCCGCATCCAGCAAAAAAATCATCTGCGGAATATAGCCCACATTTGCCAGCCATTCCCTATAATGCGTCTGAATATCGACATCATCTGCCAAAACCTTTCCACCTTGTAGCTTTAAAAGTCCCAAAAGGATATCAATAATGGTTGTTTTCCCTGCGCCGCTGGTGCCGACAATCCCAATCGACTTCCCTATTGGAAACGATACACTGGCATGGTTAAAAATCAGCTTGTCCGAATTAGGATAGTGATACGTAATATCTGCCAAACGCACCTCTTTTGTAACTGGAAGCTTCTCTTTGGCGGCAACTGCATAGGAAATATCCGTATTCTCTGCATTCGTTTCCTCCACAAGATTGTCGCTGACATTAAAGAAAAATGGCTCATTAAATGCCATACTTGTCATTTGGTTATTAATGCGGCTTGCCGCCGGAAGCAGTCGCATAGCAGCAATGCCAAACGCTGCAAACAGCGAAACCATACCGGATACATCCGCCCCTACGACAATCAGTACCATAATATACCCCAAAAGACCCGCAATAGACACTGTTTCGATTAGCAGCTTCGGCGTATTGTTAAATAGGCTAAACCGTTCCATTGCTTTCACATAGCCCTCGCCGACCTTGCAGTATTCCCCAATAAAATACTGCTCACGGCCGGCAACTTTAATCTCCTTTATTCCTTGTATTGTCTGCGCAATCCACGCAAACATTGATGCGCCGTAATCCTGATTTTCTTTTCCGGTGCGGTTCATAATCGGTTTAATAATATTTTTAATCACCGCAAGCGTCACTAGTAACAACACCGATATCACAATCGTCATAATTGGGTCTTGAATCGCAAGCGCCGCTACCAAAAATACTGCGACAATTGCTTCTGATGCAATTTGTAACACTGCCATAATTAAAGCATACATATTGCTGACATCTGCCGTAATACTTCGTTGAATTATAGAAGTTTCCGCATTCAGATAATATTCATAATCCCGCCGCACAAAATTTTTCATTAAATTGGAAGCTGTCTGAAATTGATTGCTGTATACAAAACGATAAAGCGACCGCTGCAACACAAACTGAAAACTGTTTTTGGCAATATATAATGCAATTAGAAACAATATTGCAAGCACAGAAAACTGCACTGTATCCTGTAAATGCAGCAAATCGCAAATCCATTGGTATACTTCGCCCTGCTCTAGTGTTACTGGATCAAGAATTAATTGCACTACAGCCATTACCATCATTACAGCGCCCGTTTCGAGTCCCGCAGATATCACCATTAAAAGCAGCAGTTTCCCCATTGCACGTTTCTGCTTTTTATCCATTAGTATATTTATCTTTTTTAAAATTTTCAGCATTTATCTCCTCCAAATTTATATCTGCTGCTTTTACTTATCTGCAAGCGCCAGTCCTGCTTTTTTATTATATGCGTGCTTCTCCGGATCTTCGTATGCATCCCAGAAAGAAGCGCCAAGATTTATCTTTTCGTCCACAAAATCCATATTATTTAATGCTGTTGTTACAATAGAAACTGCCCGTTTAATATGAAGCCCCTCAAAAAAATTCATCACTTCCACCGGAAAGCGTCCTCGCAACACCACCGCCTGCGGGCAAAGCTCCTTATAATCTATCATATCCCTTGGATGTGGTTTAATCAATACCTTATATCCCTTACAATATTGTTCCATCACATCCAGACAAACCCGCTTACGCGCCTCCACATCAACCGGATGCGGCTCTGTTAAAAAACAGGCAATTTCTTCTCCTGTAGGCTTTAGCTGCTCCATTAATTTATCCGCGTCCTCAATAAATGCCTGAATCATCAGCTTTTTTTGTGGCGGCGTTAGTGCCTGCTCTAATGGCTTGCGCGGCACTTCCACAAAGCGCGGGCAGTCTGTCGGTACTTTGCTGCGATCATTAATCTCCATATCAAGACAGTATTTCCCCCAGCCATTCATTATAAATATTAAATTTAATCGCGAAAACCACGTTTTCAGCCGAAAATGCCCATGATTTGCCACATATGCATCATCCAAATTTTTCAGGCAGTCCAATCCATCCTCCACAGCATGATAAAAAATATGCTTATAATTCAGATAATACCCAATAGGATCGCTGTCACAGAACACATAGATATCCCGATAATCTGCAAAACCAATCGACGCCATATACGGCTCTTCGCAGCGTGCAAGCTTTTTTGTAAAAATTATACGGTTTATCATATGCCGGAAAAGATTGCTGTAATTCTTCCGGTATTTCGCTAATTCCGGAAAAAAATCTTCACGCTTCTCATCCAGCGCAATAACTTTATAAAAAATTCCCGTCTTTGCCAGACGTTCCCCTAAATTTTCAAAATTTGTCGAAATCGAGCTTAGCGCAATATCCGCCTTATGATATTGGGAGGGTTTTGTTTCGCGCACAAGCTTCATTTCTTTTAAAATCGACACATACACATGATAGAATGTATGACACACATAGATTCTGCTTTTTGTTTTCTTTTTATTTTTTCCCTGATTTTTCATAAAACTCGATTCCGTGCACATTATAAAAATCTGATAAAACCGCAACGCCGCCGGCTACTTTCGCACATATTGATACCTTCGTGTTTTCATTCTGCTGAAATTGAAACGCACCGCAATGCCACCACTATTTTCGCACATATTGATATCCCTGCCGTGGCGCAATTATCGGCGCTTTGCTTAATGGGCCTTGCTGCTGTATCACCATTTTGCCATTTAAAAGCCCCTCGCAGAACGCATACAGCCGCTTTGCCGCTGCTTCGGGATTCCATTCACGCACAATAGTTTGATAAGCATTAGCGCCAAGCCTTTTTTGCAGTTCTTTATCTTTGCAAAGCTGCCAAACCAAACGCCGAAATTCGCCGAAATGCCCTGTTTGATAAACCAGCCCATTTTTTCCATGCTTTAACAAAAAGGGCACAGCGCCGATTCCGTGTCCTGCTATAACGGCGCACGCACTGTTCATCGACTCGTTCAGAACTGCACCCCAACCTTCCAGATAATCACTGGTAAACAGAAATATATCTGCCTCCTCCATAAACCGCCGCACCTCTTTGGGCGGCTGAAATCCGTGAAAAGTCACTTTATCAGCAAGCCCATACCGTTGTACCATAGCCCGCAGCTTCTCCTCCAAGTCGCCGCCTCCCACCATATCCAGATGAAACGCCACCTTCTGCTGCTTTAGAAAATATGCTGCCTTTACCGCATACTCTGGATGCTTTAATTTCAAGAATCTGCCTGCCCACAATATACGAACTACCGTTTTGTTTTCTTGGTTCATACGCTGTCTGCGTGCAAATAAAGTTTCCAAATCATACGTATAAACTGCCGGAAAATATCCCCATATAAATTTCTTGTTCGGATACGCCTTTACAATCTCAAAATCAGAAGCTACATAAGCGCCATGGCACAATAGGTAGACGGCTGCATCTGCATACTGTGTATGATCTTCATATTTTTTCTTCCTGCCGCGCGGCGAAATGGATTTCCACTGTCCTTCCCGATAAAGGCGTTCGCTGGCACGTATCACAATTTTCCCCGCTTGTAGTCGCGGTTTAATATAACTTTCATCCTCCACACCACCAAACACCACAATATCACTGTCCATAATTAAAGATGCACACGCTGCTGCCTGCTGGCTGTACAATTTTAAGTATGGAATTGCCGCGACCTCGTTTGCCCAGCCCATTTTTACACGGTCTTCTTCCATCTGCTGTGTCTGGATAAACGCAAAGCTTTTTCCCAACCGCTGATACAATGCATCAGCCATTGGTATTTGATGATGATTAATATAATTTGATACAATTGTCAGCGAAAAAGCACCACTTTCTTTCATAATTTACTACTTCCCCCATTCCACTGCACTCGTATCACACATGCTAGTATAACCCACACGAAATAACTCTACGTTTCGCTTGCCTATTTTCCTGACAATATTTACTCTCGTTTTCTTCCCGTACAAATTTCAAAATAAATATCCAAAAGCGTATGATAATTCTGTACAGAATCGTGTGTCTTCAGCGCATGATCTCTTGCATGAGAAGACATTGCCATTGCCAGCTTATCATCTTCAAAAATACGCAGAATCGCATCCTTTAATTGCTTGGGTTTGTCTTTTGCATAGAGCAAGCCATCTTTTCCGTTTGTCAAAAGGTTATGGATACCGCCGACATCCGCTGCCACAACTGGAACGCCTAAAAGCATCGCTTCCCCTACGGAGTTTGGCGAATTTTCAATGGCAGAAGGGCATAAGAAAACATGTGTTTTTAAAAACCGCGCACACATTCTGTCGGAATGCAGTCTGCCGACAAACTTAATATGATCTTGCAACTTATTCTTTTTAATCTGATTTAACAAATATTTCCCATAGCCTGAAATCTTAATTTTATCTTTTAAACTGCTGTTTGCCGTAATTACATCCCCAGCCACATAAAGCATAGTTTCTTCATATTTTTCCACAATCTCCGGCAGGATATCCAGAACATAATGCAATCCCTTAATCGGATAATTTCCTTGACTTAAAAACAAAGAAAAATGTTCAATCTTATCAATATCCCATGTATCGCTGTAAAATTCTCTCCGCAGCGTTTCATTCATAAAATGATATGTGGCGTTCGGTGCTAATTTTTGGGTCATTTCCTTATCAAAATCTGTTCTTCCTGTAACATGATGCACCAGCGACAATGCTTCCCGCTCATATTCTCCACGCTTGGTAAACTTTGCCTGCTGCTCTAGCAATCCATCTTTTTTTAATATATCCCGAAATGTCTTTTTCTTCTGCACCGAAATTGGCAAATCCGCCATATAAACCTCCGCAATCGCACTGCAAAGCCCCTGAATGCCGATTAATGTCTTATCTGGCTGGTTAAACGCACGTACTGCTGCCAAAGTATGCGGATACTCTGTTCCAAAAATATGCAAAATATCTGGATTAAAGTCCCGAAAGATCGCCCCAAGCGCCTCCTCCATTGCCGTATCATAATTTTCAGGATGATTGGTGTCCTCTCGGAAAATATAGTAGTCAATTCCCTCTGCCTTATCCTTAATAAACAGCGAATTATCCCCTTTTTGAAAGCCCAGACTTTCAGATGCCGGAAAGCATATAGCAAGTGTTATTTTATTTCGATACTGATTCTGCACCATTTTTTCCACAAGCCCTGAAATCCAGCCCTCTTTCACCACAATTTTCTGTCCCAAGCTTTCCGCAATAAACGGAAGCATAATATTGCACAGCCACAAAATTTTCAAACCGCCTCATTCCTTTCCTTTATTTATACTGGCGAACGCTAAAATTTGCCAATTATGTCGACTCACGAGTATTGTAATCTTTTGTATTGTAGTCTTTTGTATTTGTAGTTTTTTGTATTGCAGTCTTTCGTATTGTGGTCTTGTGTATTGCGCCCTTTCGTATTGTAATCTTTTGTATTGCAGTCTGTTTTTGTAGTTTTTTGTATTGCAGTCTTTCGTATTGTAGTCTTTTGTATTGCAGTCTTTTGTATTTGGACAAAATTTATTACTCGTAAGTATAGCATTCGTTCTCTAATTCTTTCTTATGTGTCTTTTTTTCGTAACTGATATATTGCTGTTTTTACTTTATTATAGAAACCGGAAAAATACTTACTGTCTGCCAATGCACTCCGCAGCGGCGCCAGCGACAGCAGCATAATTAGACGGTATTTATCCGCTTTTTTCCGCCCCATATACTGCAACACAATTTCACGATGCTGTTTTGCCGAATATTTTCGATTTTCCTTTGTTTCGGAATACCCGCCGCCCTCATATGAAGCCGCCAGCATCGGCAGATAGCAGATAACTGCTTTTTTCACATAGTAACACCACAAAAAATGTTCGTAATCTGCCCTTACTGTATATTTCGGATTATATCCGCGTTCCCGAAACATAGACTGATGATAAAAACACACTTGATGACAGGGAATATTTCGATAACATGTGAAATCATTCATTTCCGGTGCAGAGCGAATCGCTGTCCCCAATGCCTTATGGTACAAATCTCCATAGACAATATCTGGATTCTGCCCATTTCGTTCTTTTTCCTTTAAGATACCATCTGTTATTTTTCTTAAAACACGTGTATTATAAAAGCTGTCGCCTGCATTGAGAAATACAAAATACATTCCCTTTGCCAAAACCACCGCCTGATTCATTGCATCATAAATTCCTGTGTCTTTTTCACAAAAAATATGCACCTTCTCAAAATTGTTCTTATCCGCTCCCCAACAACGCAACCGTTCCAGCGATTCATCCGTAGAGCCACCGTCCTTTACCACAATTTCAAAATTTCCGTAATCCTGCATGAGAACACTCTCTATCGTTTCAATCAATCGTTCTCCTGCATTTAGGCACACGACAATTACACTGTATAAAATCTCATTGTCCATAGTCCATTCTCCCATCCCCCCAATTCTAGTAATCCGCTTTCCATTCTCGCCACATATCAATGTGCGGTGAAAAAATTTATTCCATTCTCGCATTACTTATAAATATACCGCTCCTGTGTAAATAGCCAGCTTCGGTATGGCAGAAGCCCGACACCCTCCTGCTGTGCATTCCACAAGAAAATCCCGAAATTTATCAAATAAACTGCAAAAACCACCATTTTCACCCGTTTGCGGATATTTGCCTCCTGCACCTGCGATAACAAAAGTGGTATCAATAAAACCTGCGAAACACTAAAATAGTAGGCAATGCGTGTTACCACTGGCAGAAACGAGAAAAATGTACACGCCGCAAATGCCAGTAATTGAAGCTGCCCATAAAATTGAATTTCCCGACTCCGACTAATTGTAATTGCAGCTTTGGTTTCCTGTTTTTTAGTGTAATAGATAAACCAAATATACAACGCCAGCACAGCCGCTACCCGCAGTGCACTGCTTATATTGTTTCCGCCCTCTAGGTAAATTGTATTGCGATAGGATGGATAAAAAACAAGTGCTATTTTAAGAATTAGATTCTGACCAACATAACATAACACGCTTAAAATCAATCCGACCACGATATGCATTTTTTTCCATGGAATTGAAGCAAGCCAATACGCCGGCAGCACCAACAACACCGATTTATGAAACAGTGCCGCCGCCAAAATCCAAAATATAAAGGGAATCCAATCCCGCCGCAGCACATACCGCATTGCATACAGTGCAATTGCCAGCGCTAAATAATAACGTATGGTATTATATGTTTGAAAGTAAAGCCCCAGTGTCATAAACAGAAAATAAGACTGTGCAAAATCAACACTCTGCCAAACCATTGCCTTTAAAAAAATAACTATTGTTATAAAGGCAAATAACGCAAACACTGCTTCATAACACTCTGTGCCAAACAGTGAATAGATTAATTTCACAATCCCATTAAACCCTAATTCTGTTACGACATAACCGCCTACATAAGCTTCGTGTGCTGTCTGGGTATACTGTCTGTAATCATTGCCAATATCAAAGCGCAGTGCCGAACACAACACTAATATACTAAATATCCCAATTAACAACAGCCTGTTATAAAAACTTTCCCTTGTTTGATGCAAGCTGCACTGCGAACCGTACTCCAAACTGCTTTGCAAGCCACATTGTAACCCGTATTGCGGTATGCAATTCCCTACATTACGCACACGAAACGCCATTGCGCAGGTTACAAACGCAATTAGGCAGTAAAACACAATTGAGCCAAACCTTCCTAATCCCACATTAATACCCCTTTACTGAATGAATGCCCTTTTTCATAAGTTCCAGCGCTCTTTTTCTTGGAATTTCTTTGCACATCACCGTACCGTGTGCCGCAAGGAAACGCACCGCCATAAGCCTCGCCAGCTTTCCATACAGAAAATGGTATAATACACCACGGTCTATAAAAAATTTCTCCGTATACCCCTGAAACCATGTGGAACGCCGTTCACGCTCCATTCCCAACTCTACCGGAACTGCATACACTTTTAATCCATACGCAATACAGTCTTTTAAAAATAAACTATCCTCGCCGTTACTGTACTTCGCGCCGCCGCCAAACCATAGATGAAAAGTAATATGCGCCGCGTGTAGCTTATCGCGTCTGACAGCAAAAGAATATGTTGGGTAACGTCCGGCGTTCCATATATGCACCCTATGAAAACGCTCTGTATAATATGTTGCCCGCGTTTCCCCTACACGTATATTAAACAGCAAAAAATCCGCTTCTGGATGCTGCGCAAACTGTTCTAATACTTTCTGTTCATAACCGCTGTCATACACAATATCCTCATCGGCAAACAACAGAAAATCTCCCGTCGCCCGCAGCAGGGCATGATTACGGCTTAAACCCACGCCGCGTTCCGCAAGGTTATAACACTGAATTTTCTTTGCACCGTTTGGGCAAAGATATTTATATTCCTGATATGCATAGCGATCTGTTTGATTTACAATAATCGCATCACTCTCTAAATTCATACGTCCTGCCAGCGTTGCAGGATTTTCCCCAACAGCCGCCACCAATACCTGCAGACCCATACTGATAACTCCTTTCGTCGGATTACCGCACGAAATGCGCTCCTATTTTCTATCCCTTTCGCTCCAATAGATTTTCGTCCACCGCTTATCCACTTCTGTCAGTACTGCCCCCAGAATCACATATCCCTGCTGTCTTAGATACATGATCTCATCTGCCATTTTCTCCCGACATGGTTCTCCAAAAGGAACTACTAGTATTATTTTTCCCCTTGACGGACAATTTGTTTCACCAAACACCTGTAATTTTTGACATGCAGCCGGCGACTCCAATTCTCCCAAATTCTTTAAAAATGCCGCCGCTTCTATGCCCTCTGCCGCATCGGCAAGATACACGCAGTCCTCCTGTTCCAAAATCGAACGCAGACTAGACAAAAGTCGCTTTTCTTGTTTTCCCTCTTTCCGATTTCCTTTTGCATAAAGCATCCCAAACACCGAAAGTCCAAAATACTGCACAATATCCGCCTTTGTATAGATTACAGTCCCTATTGCAAACCAAAATGCCACCGCAAAAACGCCAATTCCAGCCGCCAGAACTGCCCCCAGCAACGCTGCCCGCCATGCAAACAAAGGTACTTTTTTCTGCACAATTCCTAAGTCTTCAATTTTCGTAATGGTATCAAGTTCCTCTCTCAGTTTAGGCAAATCTTCAAGCGCCGCCTGCAAAGCATCCCGCACTTTTTCTACGTGCTCCGCATTTTCGCCTTGAATTGTAATTGTAAGATAGCGCACATCCGATAAAATATCAGCCGTTATCATTTCCTTTACCTGCTCACGCACAAATCCGCTGCCAAGTGATTCCATTGCTTTCCCCAATACATCATCTGTAGCAATCACATCATTCCAAGTAAAATCATTATAGTAATCCTTTGCATCAAGTCTTCCCGCAGCAAAGACAATATAGTATTCTGTTTCTGATATATAGATCGGCGTCCTTAATGCAAGAAACGCAAATAACAAAGAAAGACCGCTGCCCACAACGGCACCGGCCACTGCTAAAAGAAGCAATGCTGGCATCTTTCGAATATAACAAGCAAAGAGCGCTTTACGGTCGATTCTCTCCTGCCATTTATTTTCCTGAATCTGTTGATTTTTTGTGCTTCCCTGCATTCTAAAAATCACGCCTCCTTCCGGCAGTTCCCGATTTGTTCCCGCAGCCCTCGGCATTATTTTTCACCGCAGTCACTTGATTTTCCTTTAAAGCAATCTCTTCTTTCTGCAATGCACTTTCTTTATTCTTTACCGCAGTCACCTGATTTTCCTTTAAAGCAATCTCTTCTTTCTGCAATGCACTTTCCTTATTCTTTACCGCAGTCACTTGATTTTCCTTTAAAGCAATCTCTTCTTTCTGCAATGCACTTT
>CBCOYO010000022.1:3469-31464 GCA_965114465.1 uncultured Lachnospiraceae bacterium | reverse complement strand
TACATTTTATTACGGTCAGCGCAGTAAATGCGCAGACCTACCTGAACTGTTACTTATAGTTGGTTACTTTTCACACCCACGCCAACGTAGTGGGAATCATGGGTCTGCGCAATCGAGTAGAGGAAAAACCTTTCCCCTACTCGCGCGCCGGACATCCATCAGTTTCTGCTGACATATTTTCTTTGGGTGTCCGTGCGCATAAAAAATCGAGCAAGTGCTTTTTTGCTCCTGCTCGATGCATTTTTATTATGAATTATTATTTGATGTCCAGCCGTCTGATTCTCGTATATCCATCTCTTTCAAAACATTAGTAATCTCTGCATCATACCCTGTCTGTTCTTCTCTAACACAATATCTTACTTCCTTTGTCTTCTGAAAATACATAACCAGCCGAAGCATCAATCTCATTTTATCGCTTTCGGTACAGTTTACAATTGTTTTCCACGCCGCATCCAATGTTTCATTTTTGCCAAATATCACGAAATCTGAAGAAACATCCATCTCTTTTCCCAGCCTGCGCAATCCTTCAATTGAAATCTGGTTTTCACCACTCTCGATTTTCTTATAGGCAGACAATGATATGTCCAAAATTTCTGCCAGCCGCTCCTGCGTTAAGCCAGAGCCTTTCCGAATCTGTTTCAGTCGTTCCGCCATTTCCAGTTTATCTGCCAAAACATGGCTTCTTCTCATTGTCTTTCCCTCCGTTTCCATATACTCCCAAAAATGGAGCAACTAACCATAACCCATTGATTTTAAACGTTTTCTTCTCGTTTTGATTCGTTTATTCTATCCGTTTTTCCTGAAAATATCCAGCCCTGACAAATGCGTTAGCAGTATATGAACAGCTATTCATTTATATGAATTTTTCATAGAATAGGACACAATATTTTTACTTAATATAGATATATTGTACGCTATCCTTTTAAAATTTTTATAATATATAAGCAAATTCTCTATAAATAAGCTTATAATTTAGTGATATTGTATATATTAATATATTTATAATAGTATAAACAGACATTTTATTAAAATGCTTGTTTTTTCTTACTCCTAATGTAACTCTTTTGTATTTATATTATTTAAAATGGTCTTAACAACCACTTCTATTGTTGTAAAGCTTGAAAAATACAGTGAAAAAGCAGTTCAAACATAAGTCTGAACTGCTTTAAATTTACACTTATAAACTTTTTATAAATTTTAAATTTTAATTACTCGAAAATGAGAAATCAATCCTTCAAGATTTGCTGCCTGCGCGCTCATTTCCTCGCTTGCGGCTGCGCATTCTTGTGATGTAGCGGAATTCGTCTGCACAACATCATTAATGTGCCCTACGCCATCATTAATATGCGTAATCGACTCTGCCTGCTGCTCTAATACTACTGCAACCTTATTTACTTCCTCGGTAATCACTTTAGAACCACCTACAACATCCTCTAGTTTCTTCGCAGTATCGTCTGCAATTACCATTCCCTTTTCAACTGCTCGTACAGAAGATTCAATTAATGCCGTAGACTCCTTCGCCGCCTCAGAACTTTGTGCCGCAAGAACAGATACTTGGTCTGCCACAACCGCAAAACCTTTCCCCGCTTCACCTGCTCTCGCCGCTTCAATCGACGCATTGAGTGCAAGCAAATTTGTCTGTGATGCAATATCGTTAATCGCTGCAATAATTTTACTAATTTCTTTGGAGGAATCACTGATTTCGCGCATTGCCTCTACCATCTCATGCATTTTCTGGTTGCTTTCAATCGTTGATGAACCGACACCTTCTACCTTCTTGCTGATTTCCTTCGCATTCTGTGCGTTGCGTGCTACCTGCTCCGCAACCTGTTCTACAGTCTGCGATAAATTTTCTGTAATTCCAGCTTGGTCAGATGCTCCTTGCGCCAAATCTGCGGAACTAAGCGCCACTTGCTCCGCACCGCCTTTTACTTGGTCAGCTACCGCTTGGATACCGTTCACTGTTGTCGCCATACTCTTTTCAAACCCTGCAAAAGATGCCAGAATTTCCTTAAAATCACCCTTCCACCTTACTTTGGGCTGTACATCAAAATTCCCATCCGAAAATTCCTTCATTGCCCTCGCAATATCATCCACATAAATTCCTAATGTCTGTATTGATGTGCGCAAAGCTTCTGCAAGACTGCCAATCTCATCCTCCGAATGGTATTCGAGTTTGCTATGTAAATTCCCCTCTGCTAAATCCTTGGCTGTGGTTTCAATTTCTTGCAGCGGCGATAAAACAGACTTTGTAACACGCTTTCCAATTTTTGTAGATAATACCACTGCCGTTACAACAAACAGAATATTGACTACCATTGCCAGAATAATATTGATATTATAACGGATTTTCGCGTCTGTCTGTTCTTTCTTTGTTTCCTCGCTTAACCTTCCCGAAAGCGCATCCACTTGATTCAGCGCTGGTACGCAGTCCGAAAATATACTTGCACGCGCCTCCTCAATTTTCCCTTCGTCAATCAATTTCATAATATCATACGCTACTTCGCCCCAATTTGTCAGCGTTGTATCCAACTCCTGAAACAATGCAACGTCAATTTTACTGACTGCTCCTAGACGATCCAATTCTGTTCCGATCGCTTCTATCTGACTTTGAATCATGGTACGATATTTGCTGTAATTAGCAGCGTCACTGTCTAACAGCATTTCCCGCAAGTCCCTAGCTGCGATATTCACGTCAATCCTGCACATATTGACTACGTCAACAGAAGTCTGCAAATCATTGGTATATTTCACAAATCCTCTGTACGAACTTGCAAAACCAATAATACTGAGTATCCCCGAAATAATCATCAGCCGGATTACAACCGAGTACCCATAAATCAACCGCTTTTTTAACTTCATATGGTCTAATTTCTGTAGCATATTTATTCACCTTATTCCTCTCGTAAATATTTAATATATTAGTATTTTTATACTACATTCTTCTGATTATGTCAATATTATCCACATTCTAAAATAAACAATCTTGACCCATTTCATATAAAAGCATATTTACATCTGTTACCGACAATCCATGCTGTAATGCATACAAAAGAACACTTTCCCGTTGCACACGAATATAAAGCTGTGGGTATCCTGTATATTTCAACAAATTCTGAGTTTCCTCTAATGACAGCTTCATTGCAAAGCATATTGCCAACACTTTATCCCGTGAGGGCAGTTTTTTTCCTGCTAAAATATCATAAGCATAGCCTCGATCAAGACCAGAAAACCGTATAATTTCGCTTCGCTTTAATCCTTTTTCTTCTATGATGTGCTGCAAATAGTAATGTAATGGCTCTATCTCCATTAATTCATCGGACGCCTTATCCATAAAGTCCGTTAGCTTGGACGTATTTCTCAGCAAGTCCAGCAATTCAAATGTGCTTTTTTTCATTGTAATAATCTCCGTTATCAGCTATAATAATCATAAAATTTTTATTACTTATTTTATCATATAACAATTAGGAGAAAAAGGCAATTATGGATACTTATGGATTAATGCTTCCATACCTTGACGATTTATACGAATCAATTACACCACTTAGTACTATAGATGAAACAGATATAACACATAATGTTTATTTAGCCAGAAATAAAAGCACTGGTAAAATTGCAGTAAAAAAATACATTGTTCCTAGTGTTTTTCCTATCTATAAAAAGTTAAAAGAATTGGACAACCCACATCTATGCAAAATTTACGCCTGTGCAGCAGACCAGCATAAGGGAATTGTAATTGAAGAATATATAAACGGCGTTACTCTACGTGAATATATGAACGAACATGGATTATTTGATAAAAAAGAAACCTTAGCACTACTGAAACAACTGCTTGATGTATTGAATATTATTCATAAAGAAAACATTGTACATCGTGACATTAATCCGGAAAATATTCTTATCTCTAACGACAATGTATTAAAACTGATCGATTTTGGTATTGCACGGGAACATAATGATCAGAAACAAAAAGATACTACAATTCTTGGCTCATTAGGTTATGCTGCGCCAGAACAATTTGGCTTTTTCCAAACAGATGCAAGGACAGATTTATATGCCGTTGGAATCTTAACAAATGAACTTTTAACTGGGAAACTGCCCAATGAACAACTTTACCCAAAGAAACCTTTTCGTAAAATGATTCAAAAATGTACGAGAATCGATGCCCGTGCCCGTTTTGCAAACGCTAATGACGTTTTAGTGGCACTTGGATTTCCAATCGCAAATCCGGATATATGGCTTCCGGGATTTCGGACAGGAGTGCTATGGAAAAAAAATATGGCGGTTATGGGTTATGTTTGTATGATTTTATATTCTATTGCCGTGTTGTTCGCCAATGCCATATCACCGTTAGCAATTATTCTTCAAATAATAGCACTGTTACTTTATATTTGGTTAAGTACATTTCTTGTTTTTAATATTGGCTATTGGGACACAAAATGTCCAATTACACGTCATATGCCCAAATATGCCAGAATAAGCGTCCGTTTATTTTTGTGGTTATTTATGGTTGAAGCTGGTTATATACTGCAAAATTACATCCACTATACAATGCGTGGACTTCCAATTCCTGAAGAATATCAAATTAAATAAAATGTCTGCTGACAGCAGACCAAAAACAGAGGAACTTCGTATTATAATCTTTAAATCAGATAGGAATACGAAGTTTTTTATATATATGAAACAGCAAAACCGCTGCTTCTATTTGTTGGCATTAATAACCGCTTTGATAACAGATAAAATAATCTCCTTTTCCCTATCTGTAGCCATATTCCACAACATATAAAGCTGTTGGTTTTGTTGGGATGGAGTTACTGGAAGATAATCTTGCAATAAATAATCAACCGTTACATGAAAACATTCAGCCAATAATATTATCTTTTCTAATGTGATGGAACGTTCTCCGCGTTCTACTAATCCAATGTATGCAGTTGATACATTGATGCACTCCGCTGTTTTTTCTTGTGTAAGTCCGGTACGGATGCGCTCATCCCGAATGCGTTTTCCTAAAATCTTCCTATCCATATCCCCTCCTGTTGTATATTTGCTCTATCTGTCTTGTTTACTACTAAATATTATTGTAACCAGTTCACAAGCTCGTTTTAATCAACTATTAGTTGTTAATAATGTAATTATTAGTTGTATTTTGTAAAACTTTTTGTTATACTTATATAATCGAATAAAATAGATTTATCTATCTTTACTCACTGCACGCCCCATGTTTCGTTTAATCATCATTTCCTCAACATGGGTCTGCATCAAAAAATATTTATGCAAGGAGATTATAAAAATGAAAAACTACCATTTTAACAAGGAATCTGCAGGATACTCGATTAAATTGCTTTTGGCTGGTATTATTATTGGCATTGTTATAAGTCTTTTATTTTCAATAGGCTTAAAATCCAGAAAAAATAGTGTACCTGTACCACCTCCCCAATCCACAAGCCCTGCCGCACCGGAAATTACAATCGATTATATTAACAGAAAATTAGAAAATATCAGTTCTTTATCTACTGCTGAAATGACATACAACGGATTATATACGATTTCCGAAGGAAAAATACCATTTATTACCAAGAAAGGATTTTCTATGCTTTACACAGCTACTGTGCAGGCAGGAATCGATGCTTCTTTGATTGAAATAGAAATAACAGAGGATAAAGTTATCGTATCATTACCCGCCGCAGAAATTCAAAAATCATGGGTCGATCCTGACTCTATTCAATTTTATGATGAAAAACAGGCACTTTTTAACTGGACGCAAAAAACAGATGTCACGGAAGCAATCTCTGCTGCGGAAACAGATGTAACAGAAAAAGCTGACACCGACGGCTTAATAGAACGTGCTGACCAACAGGCAAAATACATAATAGAAGGACTTTTGAAAGGTTCTGTCGGGGATAGGGAAATCGTTGTGAAGCGTGAAACATCTCAGCAAAATAAAGGATAAAATACACTACAATAAAGCAAACACATCATCAATATAGAATGCGAAAGGAAGGAAAATTACAATGAAAAAATCATTAATATTTATCATGCTTATTATTGTTTCTTGTTGTACCTTTATAGAATGCGCTTCGTCTTCAAATGAAGAAATTCCAACATAGGAAGTACATCTGCAACAATATCAACTTGATTTAACTGTTGTTTCATCTGCAAATTTTTTATTTTCTACCTACGATATTGATATCTATTTTGATGATGATCTGCTTAGTACTATTCAAAACGGAGATACCTTTAAACAATTACTTGCAGCAGAAGAAGGCACACACAAAATTATCTTTTACAAATCATCCAATCATGAAGTAAAAGGGAGTACCGATATCAAATTAACCGAAGATACAGCTTTTCAATGCAAAATAAATTCTCACAGTACAGAAATTAATATTTCTGACAAAAAAACAAGCAGCTATCATCCAGATATAACACAAACAACTTCTGAATCAGAACCTTTAACAGAATTTAATTCTTCCATTGAAACAGAAACTGCCCAAAATACAATATCAACAGAACAAGGGGAACATTCTGCACAGCCTGACACAAAACAAGCATATATAGAACAAACCAACTGCTCATATGTTTCTATTGATTTCAACACGAAATTGTGCCAAATAAAGATTCTTTTATTTTTTATAAAATACTTCTTGCAGCTTATGATTTTTACGATATAATTATAAGTAGAATAACAAAAAGACTAAAGGAATTTAATATAATGGCAGCAAAAGATTTTACAGAAAAAACACTGGAAGCATATAATGATGTATTTGCGGATATTATTAATGTACTACTCTTTAACGGAAAATTGCTTGTAGGCGAAAACGAACTTTCCGAAGCCTCTCCACGTTCCATTTATAAGGCAGACGGCAAACTCCATGAGCTGGAGCGGGATGTTGCTAAATACTGGCGCAGAGGACTGTTTCGAATTGCATTCTTTGGATTGGAAAATCAAACGGATATTAATCAAGATATGCCGCTGCGGCTTTTTGGCTATGATGGGACTGCTTACCGTTCGCAAATATTGACAGATAAAGAGTATCTGGAAAAATTCGGACACAAAGCCAAACGGTTTCCGGTTATTACCCTAGTACTTTATTTCGGATACAAAAAGAGATGGCAGGCACCCACTACTTTATATGAATGTCTGGAAATTCCCGCCGAATTAAAGCCCTATGTAAATAACTACAAAATGAATTTGTTTGAGATCGCATACTTGAGTGATGAACAGGTTCAGATGTTTCAAAGCGATTTCCGCATTGTGGCAGATTATTTTGTACAGATGCGAAAAAATCGGAATTATGTTGCACCTGAAATCACCATTAAGCACGTTCATGAACTTTTACAGCTTATGTCTGTAATGACAAAGGATTATCGTTTTGAAGAAGTATATCATCCGGATATGGAAAGAAAGGGTACAAATATGTGTGAAGTTCTTGATAGAATTGAAAATAAAGGGATTGAAAAAGGAACTGTAATAGGGTTTAAAAAGGGAACAAAACAGGGCGAAGATACAGCTTTTTCTCTAGTACGGCTGTTAATGGAAAGCAATCGGCTGGAGGATTTAAAGAAAGCAGCCGAAGATTCTTGTTACCGTGAAAAGCTTATACAAGAACTGTTTCCTCAAAATCATGATCCTAATTAATGCTACGATTATCAATCAAAAATCCGCCAGTTTTTTATGCTGCTTTTATGGAGAATATGAAATCAATCATCAAACGGAAATAAGAATGAAAGAAACTTCGCACTATAAAGTGTGAAAGTTTCTTTCAGGTCTTGTTTGTGCCTTGGAAAGGAATAACGAAAAATATGAAAAAAATAGCCGTTTATTTTCCCGGAATAGGATACCATTGCGACAAACCCCTTTTATATTATAGCAGGAATGCCGCCTACGAACTGGGATACGAGAATTATAAAAACGTGGCATACACATATAAAGCAGGAAACATCCGTGGCAACGAAGCCAAAATAAAAGAAGCGTATGAAGCGCTGTTTTTACAGGCTGAAACTGAACTTGCAGATTTTGTATGGTCTGATTATGATGATGTGCTTTTTGTTTCAAAGAGCATCGGCACAATTATTGCAACATCATATGCAGAGAAATATGGTTTAAAACATACAAGGCACATTTTATATACCCCTTTAGCACAGACCTATCTTTTTGCACCCAATCATGCGATTGGTTTTATCGGAACGGCAGATCCTTGGAGTGATACAGACGAAATCATCCGTCTTTCAAAAGCAAACCGGATTCCGCTGACTGTATATGAGGGCTGCAATCATTCCCTCGAATGCAAGGATACTCTAAAAGACCTTGAAAATCTAAAGGATATTATGCAGAAGACAATAGATTTTTGTAAAGGATACTAATTTGACATTGTATTAGTGTCTTTCATTCGATACTTTTCTGACTTTCTGGTACTTCTCTTGTATATCTGCAATTTGGAAAGGCAGAGCAACCATAAAATACCTCTCCGATATTTTTTCCTCGTTTAATTGTCCGTAATACCATAGGAGAACCGCATCTTGGGCAAATCAGCATCTGTACACCTTTATTTTCTTCTTTTTTCGTGTTTAGAAGATTTTTATAATCTTGAACATCTTGGATATGTTTTTCTTTCACTTCTTGACTGGCTTGCGAATATGGATATAATTGATGATACAAGTCCAATATTTCCTCATTGCTAAGTACGTTCCCTGTTTGTTCTATGCATTGATTTACTGTTGACACAAGTTGTTTTAATTGTATCACATATCCACTGCTTCCCTTTGTGTTTACTCTTTTTAAAGTACATTTATCAGCAAAAACTACAATTGAAAAAATGGGGATATTGCTGCCGACATAATCTTTCAAGTATTTCATATGTGTTTCATTCTGCTTTAAAGGATTGTAAAATTGTATTTTTTCTGATAATCCTTTCCCTAATGGAAGCAACTGTGTCCAATTTTTTTCCCATCCCTTTCCATATATCCATCCATTATAATTTTTGCTTTCAAATACAAAAATACCACTTCCGCAAATCAATAATACATCAATTTCTGTAGTTTTATTATTTCCTCTATCCAAATAGCAGTTAAAAAGGAATTTTCCCCCTAATTTTTCAAAGTTTCTCAGTTTTTCGTATATCATATATTCACCATATTTTCCATTATCATGCAGCATATCATAATAATGATTGTGCGTAATTTGATAATATGTCTGCTCATAATATTTTTCTGCACTGGAAGGTTCTGGTTCTTCTTGTTCTGTTTCCTTATCTGTGATATCTGTGACAACGCCAGTTTTGCGATGCAGCCTTATAAACAGCCAAAATGCACAGAAGGTTATAATTCCTGCAACTGGTGCTGATAAATACTGTATCGCTATATTATAAACGATTATTGCATCAAATACAGAACATAGAATAGAAAAGATACCTCTTACAATTGGAATGCAAAAGATGCATAACAAAGCAAAAAAGACAGCTATCCCACACCATAAATTTTTGATTCGTAATCCAATCAAAGCGGCTATTATAACGCATTCCATTCCAACAAACCATTTGTTTATAATTGTAAAATTCCCTTTATTTTTCATAATGCTTTTCCTCCCAGTCCACCTCAAACTCGTATAATGCCATAGACCGACCATTAGGATAATCTATAATATCAACAATTTTATAGCCAGCATTTAGATAAATCTTTCTAACCGTTTTTTCATCCAATGCAGTATCCAAACGAATGTATCGTATACCACGATTACGGCACTCTACACAAAGTGCTTCTGTAATAAGCTTCGTCATGCCCATCCCAGCAAATTTGCGCCGCACACAAAATTTATGCAGATAGGCAGCTTCATACTTGGGTGCAGTGGGCCAATAATCGGAATCTGCCCATTGCAGAATAAAGGCACAGACAACTTCTCCCTCAATCAATCCAATACAGAAATTCTCTGGCTGAGCATTGGGTGTAATTAATGCTTCCTTTGTCAGCCATTCATCAAGCCAGATAGGGATTCCCTGCTCCCGTCCCCACGCTGCAACCTCGCGCATCACAAAAATTGCAGTATCCATTCTATCAAACTGAATCTCAATGTTCTTGGTTTGCAACTTCGTTCTCCTTCCAATTTTAACCTGTTACTATGTTTCTTGTACACAGAAAGACGTTCCAAGCACAAGAGCATATACGCCTTGCGCCTGATAGTTCTGTTATCACATAATTCGTCTGACAACAAAAAACAGATTTATAAATATCTGTCTAATTATTACCCATTCTGGCATATCCTGTCAACCTGCTAGAGAAAAATTTCCTATAAAATCATCTTTACAGGTTACTTTTCACACCCACGCCAAAGTAGTGGGAATCATGCGCCAAAATGCTTGCACTTTAGCATTTTGTGTGCAAAATCTGTTATAATTCACACCTCAATAACTTATAAGCTAATAAAAACTGACATGAGTGTGAATTGTAACCTTTACAGTCCGTTTCAACATCTGTCCATAACGTAGGAGGAGAAATGGTTATAATTCAGTTACAATTCACACCAACGCCAGATTTTGCAACAATTTACAAACATTCGGTGTGAATTGCAACAATTGATGCATACAAAATACTCAAAATATAGATTATTCCAATTGTATCTCCCTGCCCTCAACATGGTGCTTTTCCATTTGGTGGCGAAGCTTGCGGTTTTCAACGGATTCAAACAGAATCGAAAAGTCATATTCTTCCGGATACAGTTCTTGCGCCGCTACTTGAAGCTTAATGCGTTTATGGTTAATCCAAATCTTTTTGTTTGGCAGTTGTACACGCAAAACACCTTTTTCATTTGCCGTTTCGCATACAATGCCCAGCTTCTTTTCTGGATAAACCATAACACTGTCACCGATTTGATATGGGATTATTTTGCTTTTGTGCTGCTTTTGCTTTTGTATTCTTGGAGCAGGTTCTTTCTTTATTGTTTGTGATTCACATAACTGGTTTTTAATGGTTATAGTATTATTCATTGCTTTTTTCATTTGTACTGCTTCTTGGTTTTGTGCTGTTCCTTGGTTCTCTGCATTTCTTCGCTTTTCTTGGTTTTGTGCTGTTTCTTGGTTCTCTACATTTCTTCGCTTTTCTTGATTTTCTGCTGTTCCTTGGTTCTCTGCATTTCTTCGCTTTATCTCTGATGTTTTGTAGGCTGCTTTTATTGCAGTTTGGAGCATGGCATCCGGCATTCCAAGGCGTTTTGCGATATGAAACGCGCAGCTTTCTCCTGCTTCACCGATTACCAATTGATATAACGGTTTTAGACTTTCTTTGTCAAACGTCATGCGTGCGTTGACAATCCCCTCTCTTTGCTGGGCATATTGTTTTACTTCGGGATAATGCGTCGTTACAAGAAACAATGCGCCACTTTTTGACAGTTCCTCCAAAACAGCCACGGCAATCCCCATTCCCTCTGTAGGGTCTGTACCAGATCCAAGTTCATCCATAATTACAAGGCTGTCTGGATTGACTTTGCGCAAAATATCCAACACATTGGAAATATGCGCTGAAAATGTAGACAAATTTTCAGAAATATTCTGCCCGTCCCCAATATCACAAAGAAAATTGCTATTCATACATATGTCCGCCGCTTCTGCTGTTATATGAAGCCCGCACTGTGCCATAATACAGTTAAGTGCAACGGTTTTCATTGCAACAGTTTTGCCGCCTGTGTTCGGCCCTGTTATAATCACGCCATGATATCCGTCCCCAATGCGAAACTGCAATGGTACACATACTTCCTTCTCCATAAGCGGATGTCTGCCATTTTTTATTGTAATCCGCCGCTCAGTGTTAATCTTTGGTGCACAGGCATCACAGTCTATACTTAGCTTTCCTTTAGAAAAAATAAAATCCAATTTCTCCAATAGTTTAATATCTTTTTCTAAATTATCCGAAGCGTCTGCTATCATTGCTGAAAGGGTATATAAAATACGGCGTTCCTCATTTTCCGCATCCAGACGCAGTTCCTGCAACTCCGAAAAATATTTACCAACTGCTGATGGTTCTATAAATAATGTACTTCCAGAGGAGGATTTATCCATAATGCTGCCACTTACTTTCAACTTATACTCCTTTTTAACTGGAACGCAGATATGCCCGCTTCGTATGGTACTAAAACTGTCTGACATATATTGTTTATTGTTTCGGATAATTAGATCCGCTTTCTCACGCATTTTATCTTCTGTCCGCACAATTGCACTGCGCAGATCTTTTAAAAGTGACGTTGCATTATCGTCCACTCTGCCATCACGGATTTGAAGATGAATTTCTTGCTCTAAATCCTCTGACGCATTAAGATTTTCCGAATAATACGGAAGCGACAGCGAATATGCTTTTCCCCGCTCTAAATAAGATTTCATCCGCCTTATTGACACGATTGTCATTTTTATTTGTTCTAACTGCAAAGCAGTCAGACATCCGCCTTTCTGTGCAATGATTAATAACTCACGGACGCCCTCCATTGCGCTAAGCGGCGGATTTCCGCACTTTTCTAACAGTATTTTTGCTTCCGTAGTGTCCCGCAGCATTTTTCGCAATTCTGCTTCTATAAGACACGGAATGATATCCTCTATTTCTTTCTTCGCCTGTTTTGTTAAGGCAAGAAGTTTCCACTTCTCTTTGATTTTATGAAATTCTAAGAGCGTTTCGGATTGATTTTTGTTATCTTCTAATACTGTATCAAATTGATTTCTATTATCCTGACTATTATTTGTTTGACTACTATTGGTTTGAGGTTTATAAATTTGATTTGTTTGATTTTGGTTTGCTTGGTTTTGCATTATTTGGTTTTGGTTTGCTTGATACATATTTTATCATTCCTTTCCTTTAATTCAACAGCTAGGAATTTTTTATATTTAGGAATTGTAGGAAAATAAGTGCTCAGATTGCGCAGGATATTTCTTCAAGATTGTAAGAGAAAAAACGTAGGCGTAGCGGGCTACGATGAGGCTTTTCCTCCTGCAAGATTGGAGAAATAGACAAGCAAGATGTGTCACTTATTTTTCTACAGTTCCTTATTCCTAACTTACCCTATCTGCAATCGAGTAGAGAACATTTATCTCCCCCTATCAATAGAGATTCCTATTTATGCTGCACAACAAAAAATCATGGGTATCCGCCTTACAATAAATAATACTGCGCAGGCAACTGTAGTATATTTAAAATATACTTTGCAGATACTCCATGATTTTATAGTGATAAAATATTATCGAGGCAATTACCTTCCCCACTATTCTCTGTGCGATCCGTTTGTTATTTTAGTGGCATTGTTTCTTTGCACGAACTTGCCGCGCGCCCCATGCACCGCTTTTGCGGCATATTTCCTCTACATGGGGCGGCGCAATTGAATAGGGGAATGTTCATCTCCCCTACTCGCGCGCCAGGCACTCGTCAGCTATGCTGACAATCTTCCTTTGCGTGCCCGTGTGCATAAAAAAGCATGACCCAACAAGCCATGCTTCCATAAATGTCCATATAACAGTAGAATAGAGTTCACTATATAGATAATTATTTCTGTATGCTGCGCAGTTGTAAGACTGATATCAGAGGGCAAACTTCACCTGTAAAAAATACAGTCCTAAACTGAAGCTGTAGCCTCTTTTCAATTATTTTATTATATTTTCTTACAAGATAAACGCACTCATACACGACTCTATTATTGCATTACAACTAAACGGCAAAAAATTTACCGTTCTGTTACATCAGCCGCACGCCGCAAAGCGGCAATTTCCCTTAGCGCGGCTGTATGCATATTGTTATACTTATACTCACAAACGATTAGAGTTTCTTTTCTGCTCTGCACGTATTGCCCACTTATGAAATATGGGTTGTGCAGAAATTGGAAAATCTTCACGGTCGTCAATATAGCATCCGTCTTTTCGACGCTTAATACAATACGCTAAAAGTGCGTTTACATTTCCACACACAACATACAACATTCCTGCTATTAAAATTTTACAGAATAATCTTATAGCTTTTCCTTTTCTATTTTTTATAGGTCTTAATCACTTATATTTCTATTTCTAATTAAAGAACAAGCGTTTTGGCTTCTCCACATACTCTACTTCGTCGAGATCGGCAAACGCATCAATAAAATCTTCACGAACTGTGGCTATCGCGTAACCGTTAATCAGTGGTTCAATATGAATCACTTCTGACTCCAGCTTTTCCAACGCACCGTGATATTTTACAATTAATTCCCAAGTCCTTGTGGCAGGTGTATAGCCCGTCATAAGGATTTGGGATTTTTCCAATTCTTCTGTTGTCGCCGAAAGCGCAAGATTTAATAAATTTTCCAATTTCGCGTTTGCCATTGCCCCTACTCCGTTTCTGCTGCCATACCGTTATTATATGACAGCAAAACCATCTTGGTTCACCCCGCAGCACGATATATACTGAACGGCAAAAAGATTTGCCTTTTAGCTGCGTCAGCCGCACGACAATACATTGGCTTACGAACGTAATTACCTTGAACGATATAGAAAATTTATCGCTCATGCATATAAAATTAACGATATGCGATTGCGTTCCAGCGAAGTTCGTTTTTCAATGAACGGATATCTGTATTCTTGTCAATTACAACCGCTTCAATGCCCATTGCATCCGCCCAATCAACCATTTGGTCTACCGTTAAATCGTATGAGAAAGCTGTATGATGCGCACCGCCTGCCAAAATCCAAGCTTCTGCGCCAACTGCAAGGCTTGGTTCTGGTGTCCAGAATGCTGTTGCAACTGGAAGTTTCGGCATTGGCTTCTCAACCTTCTTGCACTCAACCGCATTAATAATCAAGCGGAAACGATTGCCTAAATCAATTAAAGATGTTGCAACTGCCGGGCCTGTCTTTGATGTAAATACAAGTCTTGCTGGATCTTCACGGTTTCCCATTGAAAGCGGACATACTTTAATTGAAATCGGGCCATCTGCCACTGTGGGACATACTTCCAACATATGTGCCTGCAAAATTCCTTCTTTGCCAGCGACAAAATTATAAGTATAATCCTCCATAAACGAAGTACCCTTTGCATCTTTTACATTGGATGCCATAATCTTCATTAAGCGTACCATTGCCGCAGTTTTCCAATCGCCTTCACCGCCGAAACCATAACCTTTTTCCATTAAACGCTGGATTGCAAGTCCTGGAAGCTGCTTTAAACCGCCAAGCATACCAAAATGCGTTACAATTGCGTGATAATCACGCTCTTCAAGGAATTTCTCCATACCGATTTCAATAGCAGCCTGAACTTCTACGTGTCTGCGGAACTCTGCTTCGTCCCTGCCCTCAAGCAGGATCTGATATTTGCTGTAATACTCGTCCGTCAATGCGCTGACATCGCCTGCTGGAACAGCATTTACATATTCTACAAGGTCATTTACATTGTAATGATCGATTTCCCAGCCGAATTGAATCTGTGCTTCAACCTTATCCCCCTCTGTTACCGCAACATTGTTCATATTGTCGCCAAAACGGCATACACGGATATGAGAAGATTCCATAATACCAACTGCTGTTACCATCCACTGCGCAATCTGCTTGATTACTTCTGGGTTCTGCCAATGACCTACTACAATTTTGCGCTCAATTCCCATGCGGCTGACAATATGACCATACTCGCGATCGCCATGCGCTGATTGGTTTTCATTCATAAAATCCATATCAATTGTATCATACGGAATTTCCTCATTAAACTGCGTATGGAAATGCATTAACGGCTTTCTATATTCTTGTAGTCCCAGAATCCACGATTTTGCTGGTGAAAATGTATGCATCCATGTAATAACGCCTGCGCACTCCTCATCTGCATTCGCTTCATTAAAAGTCTTGCGGATCACAGCATTTGTAATTAACGTCGGTTTCCAAACTACTTCATACGGCAGCAGTCCAGACTGATTCAGCCCGTCTACAATTTTTTTTGAATGTTCTGCTACATTTCTTAGACATTCGTCACCATACAAATCCTGTGAACCCGTTGCAAACCAAAACTTATAATTTTTTCCTGTCTTCATGTCAATCAACCCTTTCTTATTTTGTATCCTTCTACAAATTTCACAATACCGATACTATATTTGTATCATAAAAAGGAAAAATTTACAACAATTATTTTAATAAAAATTAAAATATTTTATTATGCAATAAATTTCATTCGTTATTTTGATAAATCAGCGGCTTTTTATATATTGACTTGACCACATAGAATCAGTATAATATGGGTAAAATACGTTGCAGTTCGACCGTGCAGTATATTATACTGCTTAGGAACTGTAGAAAAATAAGTGAACACATCTTGAAGAAATATCCTGCGCAAATTGAACACTTATTTTCCTACAATTCCTTAACAGCTAAAATTTCCGAGTAACCTGACTACATAACGCCAGCCATATACGTTTCACCAGGGCAGTACGGTAAATTCTGGCATTATGTAGTATAATTTATAAAATAAATACCCGAAAGGAGACGCCTATAATGTATAATCTACAGTCCAACAGCGCTGATTTTTATATAAGGCGCACCCAAGAACTGCTGTCAAGCGGTTATCCTGTGGATATTATTACTATCGACTATTCCACAGATAATGCAAATATCATATGCTGGCATAAGCATGATGAAATAGAATTTCAGTATATTTTGGAAGGACAAATTTCTATTTACTGTGACGAAGATACTATCTGTGCCAGCAAAGGCGATATTGTTTTTATTAATCAGGGGATTCGACATTTTTCCTCGTCCGCCTGCTCACAGCGGTGTCTAACTCGCTCCATCATTGCTAATCCCGCATTTATATTCGGTTTTGGTCAATCGAATATGCACCGAAAATTTATTTATCCAGTGATACATTGCAGCACTTTAAAAAGCCTGTTGATTACGCCTACCGACAATCGTTATACCCCCTGTTATTCCAATATGCAGGAAATTTTCCAGCTAAATCAGGACAAGCCTTCGGGATATGAACTGCTGACAAAGGCGCATCTGCTGCAGCTTTGGAAGCTTTTATATGACAATCTTCCAGCAAGTGACACTGCGCCGCCACACATTTTTACGCAGGATGAGCAGCGTGTGAAAAGCGCTGTTTCCTATATTCATCAGCACTTTAGAGAACCCATTACGCTTGAGGATATTGCAAATTCCATACTTGTCAGCAAAAGTGAATGCTGCCGCTGCTTTAAACGCGTTATGAATGCTACCCCCTTTGAATACCTTATGAAATACCGCATTCTGGAAACTGCCAGGCAAATGCACCAAAAAACAAATGCATCAATTTCTGAAATTGCGGGTTCTGCTGGTTTTAACAACACAAGTTATTACAACAAAATCTTTAAAAAACTAATGGGCTGTACACCAACGCAGTACCGCCAGTCCGTACAATGATCTTCCTTAATATTTTATAATATAAAACAGTTCTAAATTATTAAAATCCATTTATCATCCCAATATACTGGCGAGTTCTAAAATTTGCCAATAAAATCGACTCACGAGCGTAATTATCTTGAGTAATATGATAAGATTTACCGCTCGTGAGTATAAAAATGCTTTCCGAATATATTTAAGTATTCTTCTGCCTTCTGTAAGGATAAATTTATTTTACAATCGTTCTAAAATATCCTGTTCTGAAAGGGCAAAATCAAAGCCTGTTTCAAACGATCTTCCAATGGCAATGCTGTTACTCCTACATAAGATAAAAATATTTCATGAGAAGATGTATACTCCATTGCAGCATAAACCTGATAGCTTTTTCTTATTTCCTGCCAGACACGCTCCATTGTACGCAAATCTTCTGTCACTCGCTTTAATTCCAGCGCAAATTTTTCCAACACTTCTTTCTGTTTAGAATAAACGCAAAACTCGTCTGATAATGAATCCGATTCAATATCCTTTGTCATCTCGGGAAAACATTTTCTCATATATCTTTCTGCAAAAAGTTCCCAATCATATCCATTGCCACACTCGCTCTCAAAATCCTTGGCATATTTTTGAAAAAACTCAGTTCTATATTCACCTTCATATAAATAAACCGTTGCAGTTCCATCTTCCCTACAAGAAAAATTAAATGGCTTAATTATATTATTTATCAAAACGATACCTCCTAATATAATGCGAAATCAAAAAATCTATTGATTTTACCAAGCAAAATTTATTTTTTCCTTAATTGTTTTTTTGCATTTTGAGATAATACTGCGTTGGAATCTTTTGACAGTTGTTCTAATACTTCTTCTGCCTCAGAATTTTTGATATATCCTAATGCCCAAATACACTTCACCTCAAATGCATAATTATCATCCCACTCCAAATACTGCGGATGCAAATAGACTGCCTTTTGCAAATAGGTTACACTTGATGGTGAATGTATTTTTTGTAAAAGCATAGCGATATTTTCATGTTGTTGATGCCACTTACATATGATTAACTTATTTAACAAATCCACATAGAAATTTATATTGATATTCTCCTCTGTTAAAAATAGGGTATAAATTAAATACTCTAAACGCTCCCCATCCTGATTTACTATTGTATTTTCTAATTCTTCCTTTAATTTTATTTGAAATTGGGGTGAGCTGCATTCTATTGTATTTCGTAATTCCTCTTGCGATATCATATTATTAAAATATTTTTCAAATATATCATTAGACAGATTCAATGTTCTTTACCTACATTTTTTCAATTATTCGCAAATCTTTTATGACTAATTTGTTATATCCAATCATTGCCATAAAAATTTCCGTAAAAGATAACTTCCCTTACATTTCCTCCAAACACGTTTCCCACTCTTTGCAGACCTTCTCTGGTGCAAGCCGTTCTGTTATTTTAGAGGCGTTTTCTGCAAGTCTGCGGGCATATTCCTCATCTGCCAGAATCCGTCGAAATGCGTCAGACAATGCATAGGCGTCCCCAACCGGCACTAATATGCCGTTAACGCCGTCTTCTATCAGCTCAGCAGCGCCGCCGCATGGGCAGTCCGTTGATATCACGGGCAGTCCAAGTGCCATTGCTTCAATAACAGAATTGGGCATTCCCTCCGTATTGGAAGTGCAGGCAAATATCCTCGCTTTGCGAATCCGATCGGCGACATCCGTTACGCTGCCCGGCAAGGAAATCCTATTAGAAAGCCCTTTTTCCTCCACCAAGTTTTCGAGTTTGGGGCGCAGCTCCCCCTCTCCATATATGATTAATTTCGTCGTTGGGTATTCTGCCGCAATCTTTGCAAACGCATGGATTAACATCGCATGGTTTTTATTCTCATCAAGACGCCCTGCCGTCACAATAACATCTTCGCGCACACCAAGGTAGCGCTTATTTAAAAACTGCGGATTAATTGGATTGGGTAAAATTCTGCTTTTTTTCTGTACCGCTTTGGGGAAAAAATTCTGTGCCTGCTTTGTCTGCAAAATCACCCTATCCGCAAAGCGAAACAGAAACTTTGCTAACAGCCGCAATAGTCTTCCCGCATACTCCATTGTTGGTTCTCCGCGCACAGAAACTGCCACTTTTGCAGGCAAAAAAGCCGTTGTTACAATCGCCATTAAATTATTTTTGCCAAGGAAAGAAAGCACCACATCCGGCTTATACGCCTTCCAAATCTCCCGCAGTTCTGTAAAACGTACGCAAAAATTATGAATCCGCCCGCCTTGTAACTGGGATTCGTCCGGTTCTGAATAAATGCGCCTGATTTCCGGTAAGAGGTCATATTCCTTCTCACGCTTGTATTGTGTTATAATAATTACATCATATCCCTGCCCATGAAAATATTCTGCCAAGTTCAGCATTACCCGTTCTGAACCGCCTTTTTGCAGGGAATTGATAAACAATGCTATCCGTTTCACTGATATAACCTCCTTTCATTTCCATTTGTCGTTCCGTCCATGTATTGTGCTAAAATTTATACCATATCTGGTATCATCAAGGCTTATTGCGAAAGCCCCAATATCGGAACAGTTCGTTATGCCATATACGTCCTGTACCACTGCTGAAATACAAAGAACGCCCAGAACACTTTCGAGAAATTCTCGCCGGACGAAGGGCCTTTATCTCCTGTGCGCAGATATTTTTGCAAAAAGGAATGTACATAATCCGCATCGAAGATTCCCTGCCGTTTTAAAAAATCCATATCGCACATATCGGTGAGCTGTTCTTTTAATGCACCACGCAGCCATTTATCAAGTGGCACACTAAAACCCACCTTGGGGCGATCCAACAGTTTCTGCGGAATATAATCATAGGCAATATCTTTTAAGATTCTTTTTTTCACTCCATCTGCATATTTATATTCATGGGGCAGACGATACGAAAACTCCATTACATTGACATCAAGAATCGGGCATCTTGTTTCTATAGAATATTTCATAGATGCGCGGTCAACTTTGCAGAGAATATCCGCTGGAAGGTACGTTTCCTCGTCAAGCAGCATCCGCCTAGCCTGCCAGTCGTCCTCTTGGTATCTCGATTCCATACGATAGCGGAACGGAAGCCCTTCTTCTACAAGCATCTTGTCAATAACGTGGGTGTATGCGCTGCTTCCAAGCTGTGTTTTTGTTTCTGTATCATGGTTTCCTGCAATTGCCTGCACACGCAGCGGCAGCCGATCCAAAAGCCGAATCTGCTTTAATATCGGCAGATTACAGATAACATATGCAAAACGCCCCAACATATCCAGTTTCTGTGCCTGCGCCACACGGTCATAAACATTGTAGCCGCAGAAAAACTCATCGCCGCCATCCCCCGACAATACCACTGTAACATCCTTTGCCGCCAACTGGCTCACCAGCATAGAAGGTATCTGCGAACTGTCCGCAAAAGGTTCATCATAATATTTCGGTATACTTTCCACCATTTGAAACATGGTATCTTCGTCAATATAAAGTTCCGTATGCTTTGTTCCCAGATATTTCGCCACCTTCTTCGCATAGCGTGCTTCATTGTAGCGTTCCTCCCGAAACCCGATAGAATATGTTCTGACAGGCTCAATACTTGCCTCCTGCGCCAATGCCGTCACCAACGAAGAATCATAACCGCCGCTTAGGAAAGTCCCCACAGGTACATCTGCAATCATCCGTTTTTCTACGCTATCCTGCAAAAGCCGCTTTAACGTTTCCTTTGCCTCCTGATAAGTGCCTGCCTTTTCCTGCTTTTTTTTATGATATATTGTAGCAATATCCCAATACTTCCATTTTTGGGTTTTACCGCCGCCAAACTTTACAATTTCTCCCGGCGCAACTTTGTATACATTTTCAAAAATTGTTTCTGGCGCGCCAATACATTGTTGATATAGATATCTTCTTACCACTGCCCTTTGTATCGTGCGCGGAAAATCCGGATGCGCCATAATAGGTTTTAACTCTGAAGCAAATACAAGGTTTTCGCCGTCCTGCCAGTAATACAGTGGTTTTTTGCCAATTCTGTCACGCACAAGATACAATTCATCTGTTTCCTTATCATACAGCGCAATGGCAAACATCCCCTGAAAATAGTCAATACAAGATATCCCCCATTTAAGATATGCCGCCAAAATCACTTCGGTGTCACAATTCGACTGAAAAGGATAATCATGCAGTTTCTGCCGCAGTTCTTGAAAGTTATAGATTTCACCATTAAAGGTAATCACAAGCCGATCGTTACAGGAATGCATTGGCTGATGTCCCAATATCGACAAATCCAATATAGATAAACGACGCTGTGCTAGTCCCACAAAATATCCCTGCTGCACCGGAAAAATTTCCTCCCCGCTGTCATTTGGCCCTCTATGGTACATGGTATCATTCATCTTTTTTAACTGATCCTGCGTTATACATTTCTTGGAAACAAAACCGCATATTCCACACATCGACTGCACCTCCCTCTATTTTGCCTTTCCTTTACTAAAACTGCTGCACTAAGAATCTGTTCATAAATTATTCATAACAATTACTTGCCCAAATGCCCATCCTAAAAGAACATTTTACGTTCTCTGCCTGTCGCAGATTTCCTCAATATATGTTTTCCATTCTAAGAAAATCGTGTCTGCATTAGCAGTTTCGCCAATTTTTGCCGCCTCACGCCCTAACTTTTCCGCAAAAGCCCTGTCCTCAATCAGCCGATTGATTGCTGCCGCCAAAGCATTTGGGTCTTTTATCGGAACTAAAAGCCCGTTCTCCCCTGAACGAATCACCATTCTCGGGCCGCCGGGCGGGCAGTCCGTCGCAACTACAGGCAGACCAAGCGCCATTGCTTCTAACATTACATTAGGCATTCCCTCGTAATTGGAGGAAAATGCCGCTACCGCACCACAGCGCAAATCTTTTTCCAACTGACTACTGCTGCCCATTAAACAAACAAATTCCGCCGCTTGATTTTTCGCTATCAATTGCTCTAAGTGCTCTTTCGTACCATCCCCTGCATCCCCGCCAAAAATTTTCAGGGTATAATCAGGGTGCTTTTGATGCACCTGCAAAAATGCTTCGATTAACATACTCTGGTTTTTAAAGGCAACAAGCCTTCCGGAATGAACAACCGTTTTTTCTCGCTCTTGGGGGATTGGATTTCCAATAAATTTTTCATTAATCGGGTTTAAAATAATCCTTGATTTTGCCTGAAGCCCTTTGGGAAAGTAAGCCTTCTGCTCCGGTGTCTGGAATACACAGCCTGCGGCACGCCCAAACAGCAGCGCAATCTGTATCTTATCCGACCACGCATCATAATAGCCAATCGGGTTGTTGCGAATGGATATTACAATCGGAATTTTTGTACCGATTGCAGCGGTTAACGCCCTATAATTGGCACGCCTTGCAAACGCCAGTACGATATCGGGCTGCACTTCCTTTAAAAATTTTCTGAAATTCAATACTCTATCAAGAAACTGTTTGACACGACTATGTTTTTTTTGCATTTCAGACAAACCAACATGAACACGCTGAATACGATTGTCTATTTCGTACTCATCTGCTCCCTGCCACTCTGTCGCAATATAAACCTGATAACCATGTGCCGCAAACTGCCCAGACAGATTGGCAACCACACGCTCTGCCCCGCCTCGTTCCAAACAATTTAAGTGAAATACGATTTTCTTCATTTTCTTTTCCTATATTACAGACTGGAATCGGCTGGCGCGTCGACACAATCCTTCTCCAATCCCATCACATTATTGTATCATATCTAACAGTTTCTGCAAATAGGTTTCCACGCTAAATGCTTTTGCACGCTCTGCCGCTATTTTACTGTACTTTTGGTACAGTTCTGTATTGAATAACAAGGCTTCCAACTGCTGCGCAAAAATATGTTCCTCCGCCGTAAAATGCTCTGGCGACAAATCTTTTGTACCAGTAAAAATCGGCGTTAATATCCCATAATCCGCATAATATACTTGAGCCTGACGACTACACGCTTGATAATCTTTATGCAAAATTTCCGCAGGCCCTGTCTTACAATTTACACTAACACACGGCACAGAACACGCCATTGCCTCAATTAACGCATTGGGAAAGCCCTCGCTGTCCGAAGTCAGCGCATACACATCCGACCGCACAAGAAACGGGAATGGATTTTTTTGTACCCCTGTAAATAAAATATCCTGATCAATACCAAGCTTCCTTGCAAGCTCCCGATATTCAATATAGCTGCCCTCGCCAATAATCATAAGCTTTAAATCTGGCAGTTTCTTTTTGACAAGGAAAAAGCTTTTGATTAAATGCCAAAATCCTTTGACATCGTCTTCCCTTCCCATTGACGCCACAACTTTGCCAGCACGGTCAAAAAACGCCTGAAATTCCTCTGGCAGTTCCTGTTTGGATAACATTCTAATCTCCTCTAAATCACAGGGATTATATAATGTTTCCTGACGCTTCGGGGAAAAGCGCGCCGCAATTTCCTCCGCAAGCACTTTTGTACAATTTACAATACAGTCCGCTCGTTTGCAGACCAATTTCATTATCCCCTTGTCCAACAGTGCGCCGTAACCACGGATTCCTGCCCATACGGTTTCATGGTGCTTTGAAAGTACATTTACAATATTTGCGCTTGGTCCAAAACTGTAACAAATTTCAATCCCCAGCTTTTTCTTCAACCTGCGCACTCTCCATGTACGTTTGCAAATATTTAAAATTTTCCCAACGATGCCTGAAACAGCGTGCAGATTTAAGTCTATAAAATCTACACCAGATACATCATAAATCATATCCTGCGCACTAAAAATCACTAAATGTACCTCATGGATATTATTCAGCAATTTTGCAGTCATGGCACAAATCCGTTCATGACCTCCCTGATACAACATTGGAACAATCAGCATAATTTTTTTCTTTTTGCAGTGTTGTGCAGGCGGATTTTTGCCTGTCTGGTAAAACCTTGTTATCGCTGCTGCCTGCTGCCTGACATCAAAACCTTTTTCTGCTATTTGTGCACTGGTATCCCTTCTGTTCCTAGCTGCCTGTGCGTTTTTATGGATTTCCTGTGCCCAGAGAGCGGCTGGTTCTGCAATGCTGCGATAAACGGCTAAATCCGTAACTGCTGCCTCCCTTGTTACTTGATCCGACACCAGACAGTGCAGCCCGCACGCCTGCGCCTCTACCACGCTCCCCGGCAGCCCCTCAAAAATAGACGGAAATACAAAATAGTCAAATGCTTGATAATACTGTTCTACATTGTAGCGGTTTCCCAGAAACAGCACGCGATCCGCAATGCCAAGTGCTTCTGCCTGTTTGCGCACCGCCTGCTCTAGCTCTCCGCTTCCGATTAAAACCAGCGTCGCATCCTGCCGCAGTTTGCACAATGCCGCAAATACCTCCAGCAAATAAGCATGATTTTTCATAAATCCAAAACGCCCTACATGGCCAATTACAAACTTATCGTCCAATTTTAACTCTCTGCGCACCGCATCCCGCACCGTCTGCCGAAAGCGAAAACGTGTCGTATCAACCGCATTCGGAATGACTTGAACTTTTCCTTTCTCAACACACTTTCTGCCAAACACAGCCACTGCTGCCTCCTGCGAACAGGCAAAACACCAATCCGCCTTTTTGCCAAGTGACCGCCGCAGCAGCTTTGTTGCAATTCCTTTGATGCCCTTATCCACGCCTGCGCTTCTTGCGTGGGCAATGGTACAAGCAATCCCAGCCTTTTTTGCAATCGGAAGATATATGGAAGCCGTGCTTGTCATATGCCCGTGAACCGCAGCAAATGCGTGATGCTTGGCAAAAAAGTCTTTGACTGCCTTGCGATAGGACAGTAAATTTATCCCCCGAAAGCGTGGTATATGATAAACCATTCCGCCAAGCGCACAGATTTCCTTCTGATAGTGCCCCTCTTTCTCGGTATGAACAAGGAAATCAAACTGTACCTGCGATTTGTCGATACAGCGGTATAATTCCATAATCCGGCTTTCTGCGCCGCCTAAATTTGTTGTGCCGAGCACATGCAGCACGCGGATTGGTTTTGTTTGCTGTTTGTTCATTTCTACTCCTGTCTAAGAAACTGTTAAAGAATTGGGGCTGTTGCAATAGGCTTTGATGAAAAAAGATATTGTATAAAACGCAGCGTGGTATTATGCTATCTTGTATACATTTTCCTTAATGCGACAGTTCCAATTTATTAACAGTTTCTAATACTGTTATGGGGCTATCGCAATAAGCTTTGATAATACTAAATATGGTATAAATCTTAACACAGTGTTAGACTATCTTGTATCCGTTTGTCTTAATGCGACAACCCCATATGTTTTGAATGCATAATGCAATACTGTACGAGTATAAATTTCGAGAGCGCCGCCAAATACTCCGCAATTCTCCCCGCCGCACCACGCTTTTTCGGTGGTACAGCCATATATTCTGTAAAAGAAATCAGTCGATCGGCATACGTTTGAAACAAACGCTCATAATATTCAAAATCGCCTAGATTCATACCATTTGCGTGCACCACAAAAGTTGTATAGCCTGACGCTTTTTTCAAGGAACTGCTTTGACGGTAGGAGATCGGATAAAAAGTAAATCCTCGCCATTGATACGGCATGTTCCCGAAACCATCCGTTAATTTTGCAAAGCCAAGTTTTTTGAGCGCACGCAGCGTATTTTTATCGTAGGAATGCGCCGGCGCCATAAAGATATCTGTATGGATACCATGCGATTGCAGCAGTTCTTTGCCTGCTTTTAACGCCTCGTACTGTTGTTGATAAGGAATGCCGGCAAATTCGGAAAGCTTGTTTAATGGAAAGCAGCCCATTTTTTGCGTATGATAGCAGTGAATATAACCATGCTGCGCAATCTGCCAGCCCTCCTGCTGCAATTTGCGCAGATATGCCCAGAAATCCTGCGGAATATTAGAAGACTGGTTTTCTTCCTCTGTTAATTGAAATGGTGCTGCTTTGCCCGTTGCAGACATTGCTTTATTTTGGCTGGCGGGTTCAAAATGCAGGTTTTCATCTTGATTATCGGGCACTACGCCAATTAGTGGCTTTATTTGATGCTGATCGCACAGCCTTTTAAAACGCAAAAAATTTTCCCAGTTCATATCCGGCGTAATATCATCCATCCGGATTGCGATTTTCATGCTCATTTCTTGTTTCCTAATCTATAAATTCTCTCTATACCAGTCAATTGCAAGCGCAATCCCCTGCTCAAAGTTATATTCCGGTGCGTAGCCTAACAGTTCTTTTGCCTTGGTAATATCTGCATTGGAATGCTTGATATCGCCGGCGCGGTCAGGGCCAAACTGCGGCTCTACTTCTTTCCCCAGTGCTTTGCACAGATCATAATAGATATCAATTAAATATTCCCTTCCGCCATAAGCGATATTAAACGCCTGTCCTGCTGCGTCACTGGAAGCCAGACACGCTTTCAGATTTGCCTCAATTACATTATCAATATACGTGAAGTCCCTTGACTGTTGACCATCCCCGTTAATTGTCGGTACTTCGCCGTCAAGAAGCTGTTTAATAAACTTTGGAATCACTGCTGCATATGCGCCCTCTGGATCTTGTCTGCGCCCAAACACATTAAAATAGCGCATTCCGTAAGTGTCAAGCTGGTACAGCTTTTTATAAAGTTTTCCATATTCTTCATTGGTGCGTTTCGTCAAAGCATAAGGAGAAAGCAGATTTCCCTCCTGCCCTTCTTTCTTAGGAAGAACGGGGTGATCGCCATACACAGATGAACTAGAAGCGTAAACAAACTTTTTCACATGATTTTGTCTTGCCGCTTCCATCATATTGAGTGTTCCCATAATATTGTTCTGCTCATAAAATAACGGCATTTCAATACTTCTTGGCACAGATCCCCATGCCGCTTGGTGCAGTACATAATCCACGCCGTCACATGCTTTTATACAGGTTTCTAAATCCTTAATATCCCCTTTGATAAAAGTATAATTGGGTCTATCCATAAACATTTGTACATTTTTCTCTTTTCCTGTCGAAAGATCATCCAAACAGCGCACTTGATATCCCATATCTGTCAGTGCCTCACAAAGATTCGATCCAATAAACCCTGCGCCGCCCGTAACTAAAAATACACTATCCTTCTCAAATTTTAAGTTATGATATCCCATTTTCCTGTCCTTTCCTATTCTTTCTCTATCAAGAATCTTTACGCGCTTTTACCCCAAACAGTTCCAGCAACTCCAAAAATCCCGCCATATAAAACAATGGCAGATTATAAATCATATATCTTGAAATACACTGGATCATCAGTGCCGTTGCGCACACATTTCCTACAATCGTCACAAGCATTACTGCCATAAACGCTGCTGCCATGCTTTCATGATCTTTCTTCCATAAAACAATTGTCAGCACTACCGCCACGATATAGATAAACAGAGCATACCATGCAAGCAGCGGATGCTCATACGCAACTGTACGGATAAATCCCAATGTAATCACTGTAATATAATTCTGAATATACCGTCCCAGCACCTGCGGCATTAATGCCGACGAGAGCTGCGCGGCAACGCCGTCAATCGCAATCATTAACTCCTGATAACGGTCGGTATAGATGCCCCTTGTTTCACCCACATACCGCTTGGCAGTTTCGCCGAAATAGG
>CBCOYO010000022.1:0-3459 GCA_965114465.1 uncultured Lachnospiraceae bacterium | reverse complement strand
ATTCAATTCATCATGACATTTTTCATGATATGCCGCTCTATTTAGTATTCCCTTTTTTGCATACTTATAATTCATTTTGTCTGCGTCAGCGGCATCGTACATCTCATAAAACAATTCCCGCAGCGCCTCCTCCGCAATTGCGTCGCCGTCACTGCGGTCTGCGACATACAATATATTTGCAAACGACATTGCTTTTCCCGATGCAGTTTCCACAAACAATCCCTGTTCACAATAATTATACACACGAATTATAACGCTTCTTGCCGCAAATGCGATAAGAAACACTGCGATCGCAGCAAGAAATCCCCGTTTTGCAATATTTTCTGCCAATTCAAATGTATTTTTTCTATCCTTCACCGCATTTTTCACTGCCAGCACAAATGCCACCAGAAACCAAACGACAAAAAGCACCATCATCTGCCCGCGAATCAGCGACAGCAGAAAAAACAATCCAATCGTTGTAAAGCTTTCCCTGCCAACCGCCTTCCCTGACCATAACATATCCATAAGACACATCATAGCCAAAGGATACAGCGAGAATAAAATGCCCTCCGTCATCAAAGCATTTGTCAATACTAAATGCGTACTTGCAAACATCGGCGTCATAATATGCGGCACCAACAAGATTGCAGTAAACAACAGTGACACCCATACGTTCAGCCCAAAACGCTTTCTTATCCATGCGATAAAAACTGTGTTCGCAGCAATTGCAAGTATATTTTGGAATATAATAATCAGCCAGTAATGATCTTTCGGAGAAACAAAGCGCAGAACCTGAATCAGCAAGGCATAAATCGGCTCACGCATGACCATTTGGTTTTCATACTGAAATGTATCTCCCACGGATATTGGTTCTCCTGTCACCAGTAGAAAACCAAAAAAAACTGCAAATATTATAAAAAATATTAGGTTCTGTCTGCGCGCCATTATAATCTCCAATAAATATATCCAGCATCTGTATACTCTTTTTTATTTAGAATGCCTTTTAAATCGGTTAACACCTTTGTTTTTCTGCCGCTGTAAAGTGCGTCGATATCTGCCATTGACAAGTTTTTGTACTTCTCATGCGCTACGGCAAGAATAACGGCATCACAATCATGAATCTCTTTAAGTGGCGTAAAGGTAATGCCGTACAGACGTTTTGCTTCGTCTGCATCTGCATTGTCGTCCGTTACCTGTGCCGTAATACCATACTCTTTTAATTCATTATAAATGTCAATAATTTTTGTATTACGCGTGTCTGGACAATTTTCTTTAAATGTAAAGCCAAGAATGGCAACCTTTGCGCTTTTTACTGGAATATCGGCTTTGATTAGATTTTTTACCAGAGTTTCTGCGACATATTTCCCCATATCATCATTGATGCGGCGGCCAGACAGAATAATCTGTGAATGATAGCCTAGTTCTTCCGCCTTATACGTAAGATAATATGGATCGACACCGATACAGTGACCGCCGACAAGCCCTGGCTGGAAGTTTAGGAAATTCCATTTCGTACCTGCCGCTTCCAACACGGATTTGGTATCAATGCCCATTTTATTAAAAATTATCGAAAGTTCATTCATAAACGCAATATTAATATCACGCTGGCTGTTCTCAATTACTTTCGCCGCTTCAGCAACTTTAATCGACTCCGCGCGGTAAACGCCTGCTTCTACTACAAGGCTGTATACATTTGCAATCTCCTCCAACGTTTCTGCATCCATACCCGATACAATCTTAGTAATCGTTTCTAAACGATGTACCTTATCGCCCGGATTAATACGCTCCGGCGAATAGCCCACCTTAAAATCTACACCGCAGCGCAAGCCGGATTCCTTTTCGAGAATCGGCACACAGACATCTTCTGTCACACCGGGATAAACCGTTGACTCAAAGACCACAATAGAACCTTTTGTTAAATTTTTTCCTAAAATACGGCTTGCGCCCTCTACAGGCGTTAAGTCCGGCGTATGATCGTTATTGACTGGTGTCGGTACTGCCACAATATGAAATTTAGCCTCCTTTAAGCGGGATGCATCCGCAGTAAATTCTACCGTTGTATTTTTGATTACTTCATCGCCGACTTCGTTTGTCGGATCAACACCCGATTGATACAGTGCGATTTTGGATTCGTTTAAATCAAATCCAATTACCTGTATTTTTCTTGCAAAAGCGACTGCAATCGGCATACCAACATAGCCCAGCCCCACTAATGATACTTTTTCTTTTCCATTTACAATATCCTCGTATAAACTCATTTTTTGCTCCTCCATTATTTCACTATTTGTGCAATTGCATTTTTATATGCCTGAATTACCATATTTCTATCAAAATTCTGCTCAACCCATGCCCTGCCTGCCACGCCCATGCTTCTGCGCTCCTCGGTGGACAATGCTAATATTTTTTCCATTGCTGCTACAAGAGCTTGCGTACTTTGCGCTGCAAACGTAAAACCGCTTACTCCCTCACAGATTGCCTCAATACACCCATTAATATCGCTGACCAGTACAGGTCTTCCGCAGGCTGCCGCCTCTAAAAGTACATTAGACAGCCCTTCATGGTATGAGGGATGTACAATAATATGGCTTGCCGCCATCACTTCCGCTACATTGTCAATATGCCCTAAATACTTAATAATCCCTTGCTTTTCTAACGCTTGAATCTGCGGCTCGTACTCATTTCTTGTTTCTTCCTCGTACTCACCAACTAGGAAAAAACGCAGTTTCGGTTTTTTTGTTTTCATTATGCGCGCTGCTTCTAAGTATTCTTCAATTCCTTTGTCCTTCATAATACGAATCACCGCAAGAAAGCAGATTTTCTTTCGTTCAGACGGATATTCTTCAAACGAATGCTCCTTTAAGTTTACACCAGAACCGGGAAGTATTGCATGATTGTTGACTGCAATGCCATAACGACTCATAAAATCCAGATTCCGCTTATTTTGAAAAAAGACCCGCCCTGCTTTTTGCATGGATAGTTTATAAAACCTTAGCAATATCCGGCTTAATATCCCGCCGTTCTCAATCGCTGTGCCAAGCCCTGTGATATTGCACAGATATGGCACTTTTTTTAAGGTACACGCAAGTCCTCCGTATAAATTCGGCTTAATCGTATACGTCAGCACCACATCGGGTTTTTGCTTGTCCAGCATTTTAAGATATGCCCGAAAAAGCCCAAAATCCTTAATAGGATTATTACCGCGCCGCTCAAAGGGAGTTTCTATAATATTTATTTTTTTATCCGCTATGCCAAGAGTGCGAAGCTTCTCTACATTTTCATCGGGAGGAAGCGACACGAACACTTCATGCCCCTCCTCCAGAAACGAAAGCAGTAACTCCTTACGAAACAAATATAAACCGTTAGCATAATTTGTTAAGATTAGAACTTTCATTGTATTTCTCCAAACTGCTGCACTTAGAAACTATCGTAACAGTTCAGATAACCCATTGAACTGTTACGTATCCAGCCATTGGAAAT
>CBCOYO010000021.1:0-32153 GCA_965114465.1 uncultured Lachnospiraceae bacterium | reverse complement strand
TAATACATCAAACAAATACGAAAGGGATAACATTATATTTGTTATGGGTATATACATATGAATGAGCATTTAGATTTTCTTTATAATTGGTTTTCAAAAGCTGATAGGCATCCTCAGTTTCCTAATCAGCAATTTTCTCAACCAACCATTCTTACTGTAAAGCAAGAGCTAAAACAATTAAGCCACGATATAGAACAGACTGATTCCTTTTATAGCAAAGAATTTATGCGCCTAAAAGATCGTTTATTTAATCCGTTAGGTGTGCATCCTGCTATTTTTGGAATGACTTTCGGCTATATTACTTCTTTATATGAAAAACAAAAACAGCCTTTCAATGATATATGGGATTATATTCACCCCAAAATCCAAAAAGTTTCCAAAAGGCAATATCTGTCTGAATGTTATGCAGATGCCGTTGAAAATGCCTTTAAAGAAATTAATGCCCGAACAAAACGTATATACGCAAATGCATGTCCAAATACTCCTATTCCAGATGGTGCCGCTGCTATGACAAGAGTATATTCTTCAAACAATCCTATATTAGAATTTTGTGATAGACACACCGAAAGTGGACAAAATACTCAATTAGGTTTTATGAAAATGGCAGAAGGTGCCATGATTGCTTTAAGAAATCCGGTCGCACACGAGAATCTAAGTATGTCTCAAGATGATGCAATGCGCCAGCTTATGTTTGCCAGCATGATAATGTATAAGATTGACAAAGGTGTTACTCATTCAGGTATTACTGAACAAGAATAAAATATCGTAGCCATTTTGTAGCCACTTTAGCCTCCTAAAGTGGTTTTCCACGTAAAAAGGCTTTCGGAGAAATCCCCGAAAGCCTTGATTTTACTGAATAAATTATAATTACTCGATGATAGTTGCAACCCTGCCGGACCCAACAGTCCTGCCACCCTCACGAATAGCAAACGTAAGTCCCTGCTCCATAGCGATTGGATGAATCAACTCGATTGTCATCTCTACATTATCGCCAGGCATACACATATCTGTACCAGCAGGTAACTCGCAAACACCTGTTACATCCGTTGTTCTAAAATAGAACTGTGGTCTATAGTTATTGAAGAACGGTGTATGACGTCCACCCTCGTCCTTTGTCAATACGTAAACCTGTGCGGTAAACTTCTTATGGCACTTAACAGTACCTGGTTTTGCAAGAACCTGTCCTCTTTGAATTTCAGTTCTTTGAATACCTCGAAGTAATGCACCAATGTTGTCACCAGCCTGAGCCTCATCAAGAAGTTTACGGAACATCTCAATACCTGTAACAACCGTCTTCTTTGTTTCCTCGCTGATACCAACGATTTCAACTTCCTCATTGATGTGGAGAACACCACGCTCAACTCTACCAGTTGCAACTGTACCACGTCCAGTAATTGTGAAAATATCCTCAATAGGCATAAGGAATGGCTTATCTGTTGCTCTCTCAGGATCAGGAATATAAGAATCAACTGTATCCATTAATTCCATAATCTTGTCGCCCCACTCGCTCTTAGGATCTTCAAGTGCTCTTAATGCAGAACCCTTAATAATTGGGCAGTCATTAAAACCATACTCCTCAAGCTGCTCTGTTACTTCCATTTCAACTAACTCGATTAACTCAGGATCATCTACCATATCACACTTATTCAAGAATACAACAATATAAGGTACACCTACCTGACGAGAAAGAAGGATATGCTCCTTTGTCTGCGCCATAACACCATCTGTTGCTGCAACTACTAAGATAGCACCGTCCATCTGTGCAGCACCTGTAATCATGTTCTTTACATAGTCAGCATGGCCCGGGCAGTCAACGTGTGCATAGTGTCTGTTCTCTGTTGAATACTCAACGTGAGCTGTAGAAATTGTGATACCTCTTTCTCTTTCTTCTGGAGCTTTGTCAATGTTCTCGAAGTCAGTTGCCTCATTTCCTGCAACGCGCTCAGCCAATACCTTTGTAATTGCTGCTGTCAAAGTTGTTTTACCATGATCAACGTGACCGATGGTACCAATATTACAATGGGTCTTGGTTCTGTCGAATTTAGCTTTAGCCATTTTTTTAATCCTCCTTATAAAACGATTAATAATAATACTGTTTTATTTGCATAAAACATTATCCAACTAGCTTGATTATATTAGAAAATATTGGTTTTTTCAAGCATTATTTGCAAAATGTCTTTATTTTGATCTTGCGGCAAGCACTTTATCCTGAACGGACTTCGGAACTTGCTCATATTTTTCAAAAAACATAGAATAATTTCCGCGTCCCTGCGTCTTAGAACGCAAGTCTGTAGAATAACCGAACATTTCTGCAAGTGGTACATAGCCCTTTACCATTTTACCACCGCCGATATCTTCCATGCCTTCGATACGTCCACGACGTGAATTTATATCACCAATAACATCACCCATATATTCCTCTGGCATTGTTACTTCTACCTTCATAATCGGCTCAAGAAGCACAGGAGCACCTTTCTGCATTGCTTCCTTAAATGCGAGCGAACCTGCAATATGGAATGCTAATTCTGAAGAGTCCACTTCATGATAAGATCCGTCATATACATTTGCATAAACGCCAACTACAGGGAAACCACCTAAGATACCTGCATGTGTTGCTTCCTCAATACCTTCGCCAACTGCCGGAATATATTCCTTAGGAATCGCACCACCGACAACGGTAGACTCAAACTTAAATAATTCTTCGCCGTTTGCATCCATGGGTGCAAATTTTACCTTGCAGTGTCCATACTGACCACGACCACCAGACTGTTTCGCATACTTAGAATCCACTTCCACTTCTTTTGTGATGGCTTCCTTATATGCAACTTGTGGTGCACCAACATTTGCCTCTACTTTATATTCACGCAAAAGCCTGTCAACGATAATCTCAAGATGAAGTTCACCCATACCTGCAATAATTGTTTGACCTGTTTCCGGATTGGTATGTGCCCGGAATGTAGGGTCTTCCTCTGCAAGTTTTGCGAGTGCCTCACCCATCTTACCCTGTCCTGCCTTTGTTTTTGGCTCAATCGCAAGTTCAATAACAGGCTCTGGGAATTCCATTGATTCCAAAATAACTGGATGCTGTTCATCACAGATAGTATCACCTGTTGTTGTAAACTTAAAGCCTACCGCAGCCGCAATATCACCGGAATACACTTTGTCCAATTCCTGCCTTTTATTTGCATGCATCTGCAAGATACGTCCAACACGTTCCTTCTTATCCTTTGTTGCATTCAGCACATAAGAACCAGAATTCATTGTGCCAGAGTAAACTCTAAAGAATGCAAGTTTGCCAACAAACGGGTCAGCCATAATCTTAAATGCAAGCGCTGAGAACGGTTCCTCATCAGATGAATGTCGTTCAATTTCATTTCCTGCTAAATCAACGCCCTTAATCGCCGGAATATCTGTAGGAGCCGGCATAAAATCAAGGATTGCATCAAGAAGTTTCTGAACCCCCTTATTTCTATATGCAGAACCACAACATACAGGAACTGCTGTACATTCACATGTACCCTTTCTAAGAACAGCTTTTAACTGCTCTATCGAAGGTTCCTCGCCCTCAAGATACATCATTGTTAAGTCATCATCTAACTCGCAGATTTTCTCCACCATCTCAGAATGATAAAGTTCTGCATCATCAGCCATATCTGCTGGGACTTCGACGATAGAAATGTCATCACCCTTGTCATCATTATAGATATATGCTTTCATTTCCATTAGGTCGACAATGCCTTTAAATTCATCTTCCTTGCCGATAGGCAGTTGAAGAATAATTGCATTCTTACCCAATCTCGTTCTAATCTGATCTACGGCGCCATAAAAATTCGCGCCCAAAATATCCATTTTATTAATAAATGCCATTCTGGGTACATTGTAGGTATCAGCCTGACGCCATACGTTTTCTGACTGCGGTTCAACACCACCCTTTGCACAGAAAACACCTACCGCACCATCTAGTACACGCAGAGAACGCTCAACTTCTACAGTAAAGTCAACGTGACCCGGAGTATCAATGATATTAATACGATGCTCCAAGGCATCCGGCTGAACCTTTCCATTCTCCTGATGTGTCCAATGGCACGTCGTAGCGGCTGATGTAATTGTAATACCTCTCTCCTGCTCCTGTGCCATCCAGTCCATAGTCGCAGTACCTTCATGGGTATCACCAATCTTATAATTCACACCGGTATAATATAAGATACGCTCTGTAAGAGTGGTCTTACCCGCATCAATATGAGCCATAATACCAATGTTTCTAGTCCTCTCTAAAGGATATTCTCTTCCAGCCAAGGTTCTTCCTCCTTATAAATTTTCAAAACAAATCTGCTTAAAATCTGTAGTGCGCAAACGCTTTGTTTGCCTCTGCCATCTTGTGCATATCTTCTTTTCTCTTAACGGCTGCGCCAGTATTGTTCGATGCGTCAAGAATCTCATTTGCAAGCCGCTCTTCCATTGTTTTCTCGCCTCTCTTGCGTGAAAAAAATACCAACCAGCGAAGTCCTAATGCCTGACGGCGATCTGGTCTTACTTCAAGAGGTACCTGATAGGTAGCTCCTCCAATACGTCTTGCCTTACATTCAAGCAATGGCATAATATTATTCATTGCTGACTCAAATACATCTAATGCAGGCTTCTGTGCCTTTTCTTCAACTCTTGCGAATGCACCGTATACAATTTTCTGTGCAATACCCTTCTTACCATCTAACATAACGTTATTGATAAGTTTAGTAACCACTTTATTATTGTAAATAGGGTCTGCTAAAACGTCCCTTTTTTGAATATATCCTTTACGTGGCACGGTTCTTCCCTCCTTAATTATGAATAACGGCTGTGCCGCTATTTGATTAAATCAACGGTACTCACATTATTAAAAACTTGTGTTCGTGCGGTTTTCTATTTTAATATAAATGAGGTATTAAATCAGAATCCCAACACTAATTAGTTTTTTGTGGTACAAGGTAAATCTACGAAATAAAAATCCTATTTATTTCCTCTATTTACCTGCTTTTGGCCTCTTGGCTCCATACTTAGAGCGTGCCTGTTTTCTGTTAGCAACTCCCGCTGTATCAAGCGTACCTCTGATAATATGGTATCTTGTACCTGGTAAGTCCTTAACACGTCCGCCTCTGATAAGAACAACACTATGCTCCTGTAGGTTGTGACCTTCTCCCGGAATATAACTTGTTACTTCCATTCCGTTGGAAAGACGTACTCTGGCAATCTTTCTAAGTGCCGAATTCGGCTTCTTTGGTGTTGCAGTCTTAACTGCGGTACATACCCCTCTCTTTTGCGGAGCGGATGTATCCGTCACTTTCTTTCTTAAAGAGTTGTAACCTCTCTGCAACGCTGGTGCAGTCGACTTCTTAACAGTTTCCTGACGTCCTTTTCTTACTAATTGGTTAAATGTTGGCATTCTTTTTCACCTCCTGCTTGTTTGCTATCAATGCCTGATGTATGCTCTCTTAGCACTATTACAATATACCAAAAACACATACGATTTTCACACATGCTAGATTATTATACTTTTACTGTAAGAACTTGTCAATTGTTTATTTGTTAAATTTTTATAAATATATAAAATTATTATTTTATTATGCAAAAATTCATGACATTCTTAACCACATTTTAGCTAATTTGTTTTTAGATGCTTTTATCTGCTCCTAAATTAAAAAGTATAACAATTACTGCGCCGGATATATCATATTTCTTCGTAAACACAAACAAATAAAATTAATAGATTATTTGTCTGTCCTTCTTAAATATCATTCTATTTATATATACTGCACAGGCTGACGCAATAAACTTTGATTATACAAGATATCATATCAATCGTAGCATAACGTTAGCCTATCTTGTATACGTTTTCCTTATTGCGACAGGCCCAGTTCTCCTTTGTACAACAGTGTGCATATTGTTAGCCATATCGATCAGTTACAAAAAAATTGCCAAAGAATTTTAAAACATCAAAATCAAGAGTATAAATATATCCAAAAATACACTGCTATAAGTAGAAAATTCATGCTGTTTTACATAATTTCTTAAATAACATTTTTATTATTTTTTAATTCATTCGTTATTTTAACGAACAAAACTAATCGAAATGAATTGTTATACTAAGAAACTGTCCCAAAATAACTTACCTATTCCTGGTTTTTTCTTTGATAGCACTGTTAAAAAATTCGTTACATAGCCCACTATGTACCCGATTTTATAGCAGTGCTATCAAAGAAAAATTCTGCGGATCATCGGTTAGTTATTTCGTGACACTCCCTAAACGTTAATGTTTTCGACACTTAGTATAATATCAAAGGGCTTCCGAAAAATGGTTATCTACAAACTCCATTTCTCAGCAGCCCTTTTGATATTATATATTCATATTTCTATTTTATTACGCAAGCAGAAAGCATTATCATTTTCCTTGCTGTCAACCATGCTATTTTGTTACTACAGGCGTCTTCTCCTGCTCAGTATTCTCCATAGCATCTTCTTTCAGATCAGCATCTGTATTTTCTATTTCGGATTCTGTAATATTCTGTGATTCTTTATCATCTTCGAGGACTTCTGTTTCAAAATCCTCATTGTCATTATCATTGATATCGTCGGCAAAGTCCTCCAGTTCATCTATATCGTCGTCTTCCAAGTCGTCGAAATCATCTAACTCCTCATCATCCAGTTCTTCGCCATCCATATCTTCTAAGTTATCCAAGTCCTCGTCTTCTAAGTCAAACTCAATTTCATCCTCTAAGTCCAACATATCCTCCGGACTTCTATCACAATCAAGTTTAACATTGCGGTATCTTCTCATACCAGTTCCAGCGGGAATCAGCTTTCCAATAATAACATTCTCTTTCAAGCCGACCAGCGGATCGATTTTTCCTTTGATAGCCGCTTCTGTTAATACTTTTGTTGTTTCTTGGAATGAAGCCGCTGACAAGAACGAATTTGTTGCTAAAGCTGCCTTAGTAATTCCTAAAATAATATCCTTTGCCTCTGCCGGACACTTACCTTCGGCATACAGTTTCTCATTGATTTCCTCCAACTCCAAACCGTCCACCAATGTTCCTGGGAGAAATTCTGTATCTCCACTTGTTTCTATCCGCTTCTTTTTCAGCATCTGGCGCACAATCACCTCAATATGCTTATCGGCAATATCCACGCCCTGCAGACGATAAACACGCTGTACTTCACGCAACAGATAATTCTGTACCGCATCAATTTTCTTAATTTCCAGCAAATCATGCGGATTCACACTACCTTCTGTCAGCTCATCGCCAGCTTCTAAAACTGCGCCATCCATGATTTTAATACGAGAACCGTACGGAATTAGATACGTTTTCTCATTTACACCATCAGAAACAATAATCTCACGCTTTTTCTTAGTATCCTTAATCGTTGCTGTTCCGCCAAACTCCGCAATAATCGCAAGACCTTTTGGTTTTCTAGCCTCGAAAAGCTCCTCTACACGTGGAAGACCTTGTGTAATATCATCACCGGCAACGCCGCCTGTATGGAAGGTTCTCATCGTAAGCTGTGTTCCCGGCTCACCAATAGACTGTGCCGCAATAATACCGACTGCCTCACCAATTTGTACAGCTTCACCGGTTGCCATATTTGCACCGTAACATTTTGCGCAGATACCAACATGGGATTTGCAGCAAAGAATATTTCGGATTTTTACTTTTTCAATTGGTTCGCCTTTTTTATCGACGCCCTTGCTTAATATTTTAGAAGCGCGGCTCGGCGTTATCATATGATTTTTCTTAACCAAGATATTGCCGTCCTTATCCATAATATCCTCGCAAGAATACCTTCCCGTAATACGGTCTTTCAAACCTTCTATCGTTTCTTTTCCATCCATAAAGGCCGCAACCTCCATGCCTGGAATAAAATCTTTCCCTTCACAGCAGTCCACTTCACGGATAATCAACTCTTGACAGACATCAACCATTCGGCGCGTCAGATAACCAGAGTCAGCAGTACGCAGTGCGGTATCAGACAATCCTTTCCGTGCACCATGTGCAGACATAAAGTATTCCAATACGTCAAGTCCCTCACGGAAGTTTGACTTAATCGGCAACTCAATTGTACGCCCTGTTGTATCAGCCATCAAACCACGCATTCCCGCAAGCTGCTTAATCTGCTGGTTTGAACCACGAGCACCCGAATCCGCCATCATAAAGATATTGTTGTAATGGTCAAGACCGTCAAGCAGCGTTTGTGTCAATTTATCATCTGTTTCTTTCCATGTTTCCACAACTGCCTTGTAACGTTCTTCCTCTGTCATTAAGCCACGGCGGAAATTCATTGTAATGCGGTCAACTGTATTCTGTGCTTCTGCAAGCATTTTCGGCTTTTCCGCAGGCACAGTCATATCCGAAATAGAAACCGTCATTGCTGCACGCGTAGAATATTTATATCCCATTGCCTTAATACTGTCAAGCACTTCGGCTGTTTTGGTTGCCCCATGAATATTAATAACCTTTTCCAGAATCTGCTTCAATCCCTTTTTGCCAACATGAAAATCGACTTCCAATAAAAGCTGATCTTCTGGTGTAACTCTATCAACAAACTCTAAGTCTTGTGGAAGTATTTCATTAAAGATAAATCTTCCGAGCGTAGACTCCACAATTCCAGAAACAAATTCACCAGTGGGAAGAGTCTTTTCCACTCTAACCTTAATTCTTGAATGCAGTGTGCATGCACCATTTTCATAGGCAAGAATTGCTTCATTTACATTCTTAAAATATTTTCCTTCGCCGATTGCCCCCGGACGTTCCTGTGTCAAATAATAAATACCGAGCACCATATCCTGCGAAGGCACTGCTACTGGCCCACCATCTGAAGGCTTTAGCAAGTTATTCGGGGAAAGCAGTAAAAACCGACATTCTGCCTGTGCTTCCACAGATAAAGGCAGATGTACCGCCATCTGATCACCATCAAAATCTGCATTAAATGCGGTACAAACAAGCGGATGCAGCTTAATTGCTTTACCCTCTACCAAGATAGGCTCAAACGCCTGAATACCAAGTCTGTGTAGTGTCGGTGCGCGGTTGAGCATTACAGGATGTTCTTTAATAACCTCCTCCAATACGTCCCAAACAGTATGATCCAGCTTTTCCACAAGCTTTTTTGCATGTTTAATATTCTGTGAAATCTGCCTTGCCACAAGTTCTTTCATAACAAACGGTTTGAATAACTCTATCGCCATTTCCTTGGGCAGACCACACTGATAAATTTTCAATTCTGGCCCAACGACAATAACAGAACGCCCCGAATAATCCACACGCTTTCCAAGAAGATTCTGACGGAATCGGCCCGATTTTCCCTTTAGCATATCAGAAAGGGATTTTAACGCCCTATTTCCGGGGCCTGTAACTGGACGACCGCGTCTGCCATTATCTATCAAGGCATCCACTGCTTCCTGCAGCATTCTCTTCTCGTTTCGTACAATAATATCTGGTGCGCCAAGTTCCAACAACCGTTTTAAACGATTGTTCCTATTAATAATCCGACGGTACAAGTCATTTAAGTCCGACGTTGCAAATCTACCACCGTCAAGTTGAACCATTGGACGCAGGTCAGGTGGAAGAACAGGAATCGTATCCATAATCATCCATTCTGGTTTATTTCCAGAACTTCGGAAGGACTCAACTACTTCCAAACGCTTTACAATCTTAGCACGCTTCTGTCCTTTTGTGTTCTCGTTTTTTAGTTCGGCATTTAGTTCCTCACAGTCTTTTTCAAGATCTATGGCATGCAAAAGTTCTTGGATTGCTTCAGCACCCATACCAACCCGAAAACGGCTGCCCCATTTTTCACGATTATCCTGATACTCTTTCTCCGACAATACCTGTTTATATTCCAAATCCGTATCCATTGGATCTAATACGATATACGACGCGAAGTACAGCACCTTCTCAAGCACTCTTGGTGTTAGGTCGAGAATTAACCCCATACGGCTGGGAATTCCTTTAAAATACCAGATATGTGATACAGGAGCTGCAAGTTCAATATGCCCCATACGTTCCCTGCGCACGCTGGACTTTGTTACCTCAACACCGCAGCGGTCGCAGATAACACCTTTATAACGAATTTTTTTATATTTTCCGCAGTGGCATTCCCAATCCTTGCTGGGCCCAAAAATCTTTTCGCAGTACAAACCGTCACGCTCAGGCTTTAAGGTTCTGTAATTGATTGTTTCAGGCTTTGTTACCTCACCCTTTGACCACTCCCTAATTCTTTCCGGAGAGGCAAGACCAATTTTAATCGCGTCAAAAGTGATGGTCTGGCATGATTCATTCTTTATTTCAGACATTTTGGCACTCCTTCCAATTCAATTGTCTATTGACAGCCTTCACGCAGCTACAGCCACGAAGCCTGTAGCTGTATAAGTTCCCTATTCCTCATAGTCATCTTCGTAATTATCTTCTTCTTCGTCGTCATCAAAATCATCATCCGCATAATCTTCGTCGTCGTCAAACTCGTCCGTATCGTCAGCATCAACCAAATCACCACTTGCAGCATCAAATTCTTTCTGCTGATACCCCTCCAAGTTTTCCTGATTATCGTATTTGTTATCGCCCTCCATCTCAACGCGGAAATCACTCTCACTGTAGTCAACGGACTCCATAATCTCCACCTCATTGCGATCTTCGTCATAAACCTTTACATCCAGTCCAAGCGACTGCAATTCTTTCAACAGTACCTTAAAAGACTCCGGTATACCTGGTTCTGGTATATTCTCACCTTTTATAATTGCCTCATACGTTTTCACACGCCCTACAACATCATCCGACTTTACTGTTAAAATCTCTTGCAGAGTATGCGACGCACCATATGCCTCCAACGCCCAAACTTCCATTTCACCAAAACGCTGTCCACCGAACTGTGCTTTACCACCAAGAGGCTGCTGTGTTACCATACCATACGGGCCTGTAGAACGCGCATGAATTTTATCATCAACCAAGTGATGCAGTTTCAAATAATGCATATGCCCAATTGTAACAGGGCTGTCAAAATACTCTCCTGTCCTGCCATCACGCAGACGCACTTTTCCATCTCTTGAAATTGGTACGCCTTTCCAAAGTTTTCTGTGTTCGCGGTTTTTAGATAAATATTCCAGCACTTCTGGCAAAAGTTCTTCTTTATGCTTATCCTCAAACTCCTCCCACTCTAAATTTACATAATCATTCGCAAGATCAAGTGTATCCATAATATCTTCTTCGTTCGCACCGTCAAATACTGGTGTCGCCACATTAAAGCCTAATGCCTTTGCTGCCAACGAAAGATGAATCTCAAGTACCTGACCAATATTCATACGCGAAGGCACACCTAGCGGATTTAATACGATATCCAATGGTCTGCCATTTGGAAGATACGGCATATCCTCAACAGGCAGCACACGCGAAACAACACCTTTGTTTCCGTGACGACCTGCCATTTTATCTCCTACAGATATCTTTCTTTTCTGTGCAATATAGATACGAACAGATTGATTTACCCCTGGTGCAAGCTCTGTGTCCCCATTTGCCCTTGAAAACATTTTTGCATCAACAACAACGCCATACTCACCATGTGGTACTTTAAGCGACGTATCACGCACCTCACGCGCCTTCTCACCAAAAATCGCACGCAACAGACGTTCCTCTGCTGTAAGCTCTGTTTCCCCTTTCGGTGTTACCTTTCCCACAAGAATATCGCCTGCACGCACCTCTGCACCAATACGGATAATTCCTCTGTCATCCAAATCCTTTAAAGCATCATCACCGACACCTGGCACATCCCTTGTAATTTCCTCAGGGCCTAATTTCGTATCACGTGCATCGGTTTCATATTCTTCGATATGAATAGAAGTATATACATCCTCTTGTACAAGCCGTTCGCTCAGGAGTACTGCATCTTCGTAGTTATATCCCTCCCACGTCATAAATCCAATCAAAGGATTCTTGCCAAGTCCAAGTTCTCCGCCACTGGTAGACGGGCCATCCGCAATTACCTGTCCGGCTTCTACATGATCGCCTTTTACCACAATTGGTTTCTGATTATAGCAGTTGGACTGATTGCTTCGCACAAATTTATATAAATGAAACTCCTCACGTTCTCCATCATCATACGTCATCCGAATTAACTTCGACGACACATAGGTAATTGTGCCTGGCTTCTTTGCAACCACGCAGACACCGGAGTCCACAGCCGTTTTAACCTCCATACCCGTTCCAACGACTGGCGCTTCTGTAAAGAGCAGCGGCACTGCCTGACGCTGCATATTAGAACCCATCAGTGCTCGATTCGCGTCATCATTCTGAAGGAAAGGAATCAATGCTGTTGCAACAGAAAATACCATTTTCGGCGATACATCCATATAGTCAAACATTGCCTTGGGATACTCCTGCGTTTCATCCAAATAACGACCTGATACCGAATTACGCACAAAATATCCATTCTCATCAAGCGCCTCATTTGCCTGCGCTACATGATAATTATCCTCCTCGTCAGCAGTCATATAGACAACTTCCTCTGTAACACGCGGATTTTTGGGATCAGATTTATCAATCTTACGGTAAGGTGCTTCAATAAATCCGTACTCATTAATGCGAGCATACGAAGCCAACGAGTTAATCAAGCCAATATTCGGGCCTTCTGGCGTTTCAATGGGACACATTCTGCCATAGTGTGAATAGTGTACATCACGTACCTCAAACCCAGCACGATCTCTTGACAAACCGCCCGGGCCCAATGCAGACAGACGCCTTTTGTGTGTCAACTCGCCAAGCGGGTTGTTCTGATCCATAAACTGCGACAACTGCGAAGATCCGAAGAACTCCTTAATTGCAGCCTGTACGGGTTTAATATTAATCAGAGCCTGCGGTGATACGTCATCCGAATCATGTGTCGTCATTCGCTCACGCACCACGCGCTCCATTCTGGATAAACCAATGCGATACTGGTTCTGCAGCAGTTCACCAACCGAACGGATACGACGGTTTCCTAAATGGTCAATATCATCGCTGTTGCCAAGGTCATACTCTAAATGCATATTGTAATTAATAGAAGCCAAAATATCTTCCTTTGTAATATGCTTTGGAATTAATTCATGTACATTTCTTGTGATTGCATCAGCCAATTCCTCCGGATTTTCGGCATACTCCTCCAAAATCTGGCGAAGCATAGGGAAGTACACATGTTCTGTAATTCCTAAACTTCTCGGCTCACAATCAACAAAATTCGTTATGTCTACCATCATATTAGAAAGAACCTTAACAATTCTCTCCTCTGTCTGAATCCATACAAAAGGAACGGCAGCATTTTGGATTATTTCTGCCATTTCAACCGTTACTTTATCGCCCTTCTGACCAAGGATTTCCCCGCTAAACGGGTCTACTACATCCTCAGCAAGAATTTGATTGCGGATTCTGTTTTTCAGCGCAAGTTTTTTGTTAAACTTATAACGTCCTACTTTTGCTAAATCATACCTCTTGGGGTCAAAAAACATCGCTGTAACAAGGTTTTCTGCACTGTCCAAACTAAAAGGCTCACCAGGACGGATTTTGCTGTATAATTCCTTTAAGCCCTCTTGATAATTCTCTGCAGTATCTTTAGTAAAACTTGCATGTATTTTAGGCTCATCGCCGAATAATTCAAGAATTTCTTCATTCGTGCCCACACCCAGCGCACGGATAAATACAGTAATTGGTACTTTTCTTGTTCGATCTACACGCACATAAAAAATATCATTCGAATCTGTTTCATATTCCAGCCATGCTCCTCGGTTTGGAATAACGGTACAAGAAAATAAGCGTTTACCAATCTTATCATGCGCAATACCATAATAGATACCCGGTGAACGTACTAGCTGGCTGACAATAACACGTTCCGCTCCGTTAATAACAAAGGTACCTGTTTCTGTCATCAGTGGAAAATTACCCATAAAAATTTCATGTTCGCTGATTTCTTCCTTCTCCTTATTGTGAAGACGAACCTTAATCTTTACAGGGGCTTCATAAGTCAAATCTCTTTCTTTACACTCCTCGATAGTATGTTTGATTTCGTCTTCCGCTAAAACGTAATCCACAAATTCCAGACTCAATCGTCCGCTGTAATCGGTAATTGGAGAGATATCTGCCAGCGCCTCCCGAAAGCCTTCTTCTAGAAACCAATTATAGGAATCTTTCTGTACTTCAATCAGGTTGGGCATATCCAAAACTTCTTTTTGTCTTGAATAGCTCATGCGTAATGTCTTTCCGGTGACAACTGGACGTATTCTGTTTTTTTCCATAACATTTCACCCCGTTCTTCATGATATACATCTATTTTCTTTACGCCGTTGGGCACAAAACGAGCACAATTTTTCACAATAGTGCACATTACATATTAACACAACAAAATTTGGAAGTCAATTAAAATTTTCAAAAGATTTGCAAACCAAACATTATATTGTTCATTTAGAATCAAGTATCGTAGATTCATCTTCCCGACTTGCGCGCCGCCGATCCGTCATGCAATGGCATATTTCCTCTGCATCAGCGTGTATATAGGAAAAAAGTCGGGATAAGGTATCCCGACTTTCTCTGAATTATTTTGTTTCAATTCGCAACATTATTTCATTCTATGCTCATTTATCTTAAACTTATGATATTGAAACTTTCTTCATTCCTAAAGTTATAGGATTTCAGAGCTATTTATAGTAAACGACAAAAGAATTTGCCTTTTACAATATTTCATGCACACGACCGCATAAGAAATTGATCCACTTTACGATATATGGTCAGCGCAAATAAAATTTGCGTTTACTATAACTTTAAAGTTACTTGATTGTAAAGATATTGGGGTTCAAGATTATCTTATTTCAGAGTAACTTTAGCGCCTTCTGCTTCTAATTTAGCCTTAATATCGTCAGCATCTGCCTTAGAAGCTGCTTCCTTCACCATCTTAGGAGCGCCGTCAACTAAATCCTTTGCTTCTTTCAAGCCAAGTCCAGTTACTTCACGAACAACTTTAATAACCTTAACCTTGTTCGGGCCAACCTCTGTCAATTCTACATCAAACTCATCCTTCTCTGCTTCTGCAGAAGCTGCTCCGTCTGATGCTACAACTGCTACACTTGCTGTTGCGGATACACCAAATTCCTCCTCGCAAGCCTTTACCAAATCATTTAACTCTAAAACTGTAAGTTCTTTAATCGCATCAATAAATTCTGCTGTCGTTAACTTTGCCATTTTATTTTACCTCCATTTTAATTTTATTAATTTTCACTTTAATAGTTTTGGTAACTACGATTTTCATAATTATATACTTTATAATTACTATCATACATTACGCTTCAAATACATTTCCTACTTCAGAAACCTTACGCTTCTGTAGGCGCTGCTTCCTCGGCTGCTGGAGTTTCTGCTGATTCTTCCTTTGCCGCAGGCTCACAGGCATCTGGGCCGCCTTTTTTTGCGATCTCATTAAGCACACGAGCAAAGTTCGTAATCGGAGATTGGATACTTCCAAGGAATTTTGCAAGCAGTACTTCTCTTGATGGAATACTTGCAATCGCATCCATTCCCTTAGCATCATAGACAATACCATCTACAACACCTGCCTTCATCTCCAATGCAGGACATTCCTTTGCAAAATTTTTAATAATTCTTGCCGGTGCGGTTGCATCATCCTTGCAGACTGCAATTGCATTCGTTCCCTCAAGGTTTGCAGTCAGACCTTCAAACTCTGTACCCTTAAATGCACGGGTCATCATGGTATTCTTATAAACCTTATAGGTAACACCAGCCTCACGAAACTGCTTACGAAGAGCCGTATCCTGTGCAACTGTAATCCCACGATAATCAACAATTACAACAGTTGCAGCGTCTTTAATAACGGATGAAATCTCATCAACTATCGGCTGTTTTAATTCAATCTTTGCCATTTCTTTACCTCCTTATAGATTCTATGGAGCAAGGGCTTCCCTACTCCTGCCGAAAGGAGTTCCTGATATATGAAAAAAACCCCTTTGTCTATGCATATAGCCGCAAACGACAAAGAGGTAACACATTTACAAAAACTCAGTTCCTCGGTAGGCGGACTGCTTACGCCACTAAGCTGATAAAATACAAATTCTATCCAACACTCTAGGCACCTACTGTCTTCGGCATAGTTTTTCAACCTTTTATAGACTACCATATTCACATAATTGTGTCAACTCTTTTTTATGAAAATATTTAAAATAAAGTAGCAATAGTAACAGTTCAGGTAGGTCTGCGCATTTACTGCGCTGACCGTAATAAAATGTAGTGGTTGAAGGTATCCAGCCCATCGCAAAGCGATTTCCAATGGCTGGATACGTAACAGTTCAATGGATTATCTGAACTGTTACAACAATATAAATGTTATTTCTATACCAAAGCTGCTGGTTCTGATTCCAAATAAATCCCAAGCAGCGTTAATCCACACGCTGGTGCAGTAGGGCCTGCTGCTTTGCGGCTACATGCCTTTAATATTGTTGTCATCTCATCTGGTTCACGCCGCCCTTTTCCAATCTCGATCAGAGTACCTGCAATAATCCGAACCATATTATATAGGAATCCACTTCCTGTTACCACGATCGAAATTACATTTTCCTTCTGTTCCACGCAAATATGATAAATTGTCCGAACTGTCGTTTCCGCTGTAGAATCTGCACTACAAAAACTTTGGAAATCATGTTCTCCTATAAGATATCCCGCTGCACACTGCATACGGGCGATATCCAAAGGAGTATACACAAAATACGAATACAACCGTAGCGTTGGCAAAGGAAACGCACTGTTTAATATTTGATAACGATAAGTTTTCCTGCTGTTACAGTGCCTTGGGTGAAAGTCCAGTGGTACTTCGCGCGATGCCTGTATTCGTATATCTGCAGGCAGTCTTTGGTTTAATGCATAGGAAATTTTCTCGGCTGGCATACGAGTATCAACATCAAATACTGCAAGGTTTCCTAGCGAATGCACGCCGGTATCTGTACGTGATGCCCCACTTACTTTAATCGTTTCGCCAAACAGTGTACTTAGTGTATCGTTTAATTCTGATTCTATAGTAATCCCGTTCGGCTGTATCTGCCAGCCATGATAATTAGTTCCGTCATACGCTACGGTAAGCATTATTCTTTTTCTCATAACACAAATACCATCCCCGCCAACCGTCCAGCCAAAACGCCGATTACCAAATACGCCGCAATACAAAAATATGCAACTACATCTCTTTTGTGGTAATGCAATGGCTTCATTTTTGTTCTATGCTCACCGCCACGGTAGCACCTTGCCTCCATTGCCATAGCCAAATCATTCGCACGCCGGAATGCAGAGATAAACAGCGGCACTAAAAGCGGCACCAGACTTTTTGCCTTTTTTATTAAATTTCCACTTTCAAAATCTGCACCCCTTGCAATCTGCGCTTTCATAATCTTGTCCGTTTCCTCCATTAAAATCGGAATAAAACGAAGCGCAATCGACATCATCATTGCAATCTCATGTACGGGTACTTTAACTCGATTTAATGGTTTCAGCATCCGTTCCAAACCGTCCGTCAACTGATTTGGCGTTGTTGTCAGTGTCATAATGGAAGATCCAATTATTAAAAAGCTTAAACGAATTGCCAAAAAAATGGCTGTCCGGACTCCTTGTTTTGTAATGGTAATCTTCCATATCGAAAAAAGCGGATCGCCCGGCGTTAGAAATAAATTAAAAACAACGGTAATTAACAGCAGAAACAGAATCGCTTTCATACCCTTTACCATATATCGAAATGGTACTTTGGACAGCTTAATTACAACTGCTAAAAACGCTGCCGCAACAAGATATCCCGCCGCTCCATGAAACACAAACAGTGAAATAATAAATAACATAGTTGCGGCGAGTTTTACCCGTGGGTCAAGCCTATGTATCACGGACTCCGCCTGATAGTATTGTCCCAATGTAATATCTCTAAGCATTGTCTTCCCCCCGCTTATTGTTTCTTGTTGACGCAAGCTGCGCAAAATAGGCTGTGATTTCGTCCTTCGCCTCCGCAATTGTTGTAACATCGTCACTGACAAGATATCCTGCATCACGCAAATTTTTCATAATATATGTGACCTGCGGCGCAGCAAGCCCCACTGTTTCAAGTTCCATATAGTGACGGAACACTTCTCTTGGCACATCATCAAATAAAACGCTTCCACGGTTCATTACAATAATTCTATCCACATATTTCGCTACATCATCCATACTATGCGATACCAAAATCACTGTTATTCCTGTTTCTTTTTTCAGCGCAGCAATCTGATCTAAAATCTCATCTCTGCCCTTGGGGTCAAGCCCCGCAGTCGGCTCATCCAATATCAGCACCTGCGGTTTCATTGCAAGTACACCGGCAATTGCCACGCGCCGCTTTTGTCCACCTGACAAATCAAATGGTGATTGATAAAAATAATCATCTTCCAAACCAACCAGTTTCAGTGCCTGATATGCACGAAGCTGGACTTCTTTCTGTGTAAGCCCAAGATTTTTAGGTCCAAAACAGACATCTGTAAATACATCTGTTTCAAAAAGCTGATGCTCTGGATATTGGAACACCAGTCCAACTTTACTGCGCAGATTTTTTTTATCAAAACCGTCTGCGTCGATATCTTCGCCGTTAAAATAAATATTGCCGCTTGTCGCTTTCATTAACCCATTTAAATGCTGCACAAGCGTCGATTTTCCGGAACCTGTATGTCCAATCAGCCCAATAAACTGCCCGTCCGGTATCACCAAACTAATATTTTTCAGCGCAATTACCGCCATAGTGGTATCTGCACCATATATATGGCTTACCTTATCTAAAATAATTGACATTGGCACTGCCCTTTCTATCTTCCTATACTCACGAGCGATTAGATTCTCCTTTCTGCACAGCACGTATTGCCCACTTATGCAATATGGACTGTGCAGAAATTGAAAATCTTAACGGTCATTAGTATAACTATCTATGCAAAATTCTGTCTGTAAACGTCAAGTGCTTCCCGTAATTCTTCTTTCGTTAAAATACCATCTGGTATCGGAAAGCCTTCTTTTTTGAGTTCATGCGCCAAAAGTGTTACCTGCGGCACATCAAGCCGCAGTTCTTTCAGCCTGTCCACCTGTGCAAACACCTCTCGTGGCGTTCCCTGCAAAGTGACACGACCTTTGTCCATTACATAAACTTTATCCGAATAAATCACTTCTTCCATATAATGTGTTATCAAAATCACTGTAATATTTTCCACTTCATTTAAAGCACGTACTGCCCGTATCACTTCTTTTCGCCCTTTGGGGTCGAGCATTGCCGTCGGTTCATCAAGTACAATACATTTTGGGTGCATTGCAATTACTCCAGCAATTGAAACACGCTGCTTTTGCCCACCAGAAAGCTTATTAGGAGAATGTTTGCGGTACTCATACATCCCCACTGCCTTTAAACTTTCCTCGACACGCTCCCAAATCTCCTTCGTCGGCACTCCCATATTCTCCGGTCCAAAACCAACATCTTCCTCCACAATCTGCCCAATAATCTGATTATCTGGATTTTGAAAGACCATTCCCGCGGTCTGTCGAATATCCCAGACATATTCACCCTGTTGTGTATCTCTTCCATCTATCCATACAGTACCCTCTGTTGGATATAATATTGCGTTAAAATGTTTCGCAAGCGTCGATTTTCCAGAACCATTATGTCCTAATATAGACACAAAATCCCCTTGATTAATATCCAAGTTTACATCATCTACTGCTGTCGTTATCCCTTCAACGTTTCCTTCTTCGTCACGTCTTATATATTCAAAGATTAAGTCCTTAACCTTAATTATTCCCATTTCCAATCACCCGGCTTTTTATCTTTTTTGATCTCTATTCCAACTCTGCCGCTTCGTCTTGTCCTCCTGCACACTGATATTCTGCTGCATAAATGCCTGATATAGCTTCCGACGCTGTCTTGCTTCTCTTTGCTCCTCATCCTGTGCAATCTGGCGTTTAATGGTTTCCGCAAGCCATATTGCCCTGATTTTCTCAAGGACTTCCTCCTCCTTGCTCTTAACAGATCCCATCATTCGCTGTGCATATTCTTTTCCATACATTTGTTCTTGTTTCTGTCTTCTCTTGCCACTCCGATAATCCGCATCCCACTTCTGCATTTTTTCATGTTCTTTTTCCTTTATCTTTTGCTTTTGATACTGCGCACGTGTCATATCACTCGAAGAAAATATCTTCGCAGGTCTTTGCGGCTGTACATTAGTATAATAAAATGGCATATTTACGCCTGTGTTTTGATATTGTATTGTCTGTGGTGCTGCTATATACGGATTATGCAGCAAATATTCATATGCTTCTTGAGCTTTGATATAGTATTCTCTTGTATCTTTGTCAGGATTTGCATCGGGATGATATAATTTTGCTTTGTAACGATATGCCTTTTTTATCTGTTCCTCCGTCGCATCCTCCCGTATTCCTAAAAAGTAACATGCTTCACGTCTTGAAATAATTCCTTTTTTATCCATTATACTCAGATTCCCTTCCAAATGGTTTTTTCAATTCGGCGCAAAGGCATTTTGCAAAAAACGCCCCCAAACACATGGGAGCGTATTGCGTGCAAAACCTATACGATTTCGATTATACTAATTCGAGAACTACCTGCATAGCTCCGTCACCTTTACGCTGACCTATCTTGATGATTCTAGTATAACCACCATTACGTCCAACATACTTCGGTGCTATTTCATCGAATAATTTCGCTACAAGATCAACTTTTTTTGTATTTCTTTTCCTGCCTGCGCGTTCCTCAGGTACCTCTGTAACAGGATACAACACACGAAGCATCTGTCTTCTAGCATGAAGTCTTGAAGGCATATCCTTTTTGATTTCTTTCTCTACCTCATCATACACTGTAACTTTCTTACCATCTTTCACTTCTTTTACGCGCTTGCCGTCTGCATCTTTCTTCGCAACCTTAGCCATAACTTTAACCAACTCATAGTTGTCTTTCTCTTTTACAGCCATAGCAATAATGCCTTCTGCAATTTTCTGCACTTCCTTAGCTCTTGCCTGTGTTGTAATAATTCTGCCTTCCTTGCTCGCAAACAGTGATGTTACCTGTCCTCTCAGCAAAGCCTTTCTTTGACTTGACGTCCTACCAAGTTTTCTATAACCTGCCATAATCGGCTCCTTTCTTTACGAGGAAAAACTGCCTGCATAACTGCTTTGTGAAACTATGTAGGCTGCCCCCATTCGTGGAACAAATGACAACGCTCTTTGGACTTACTTATCAAATGTTTATTAATAACTTCCATATCATGAGCCTAAACGCGACCCCTTTGGTATTACCGCATTTAGCTATATTATACTACATAACGCCTGAATCTGCCGTACTGCACTGATTAAACGTATATGGCTGGCGTTATGTAGTCAGGTTACTCAAAAATTTTAACTGTTAAGCAGTATAAATTCACAGCCACCACAAAATTTAATCTTCTACGGGGTTTAACTGCAAACCTAATTCCTTGAGTTTTGCCAATACTTCATCTAATGATTTGCGTCCTAAATTACGAACTTTCATCATATCCTCAGATGTTCTATTTGTCAGCTCTTCCACAGTATTGATACCTGCTCTCTTTAAGCAATTGTAAGAACGAACAGATAATTCCAGTTCATCAATACTCATTTCGAGCACTTTTTCCTTCTCATCATCTTCTTTCTCAATCATAACCTCAGCATTTTTTGCATTTTCGGAAAGATTAATGAAAAGTTTCAGATGTTCGCTTAATACTTTTGCCGCAAGACTAACTGCTTCATCTGGCGCAAGCGTCGCATCCGTAAATACATCCAATGTCAGTTTATCATAGTCAGTAATCTGACCTACACGGGTATTTTCAATGGTTACATTTACTCTTTCTACAGGAGTAAATATAGAATCCACTGCAATGACACCAATCGGTAAATCCTCGCCCTTATTTCTCTCTGCGCTGATATAACCTCTGCCTTTAGAAATCACGATTTCCATATACAGCTTACTGTCTTTTCCACCATTCAATGTGGCAATGACCTGTTCAGGGTTCATAATCTCTATATCCTGATCCACCTGAATATCTGAAGCCCGAACAACACCTTCGCCTTCAAAATCAATAATAGCTTTCTTTACTTCATCAGTTTCACAGTTGTTCTTTATCGCCAGACTTTTGAGGTTCATTACAATCTCAGTTACATCTTCCTTCACTCCTGGAATCGAACTAAACTCATGCAATACACCATCAATTTTCACCTGACTTACAGCTGCACCGGGTAGGGAAGCAAGCATAATTCTTCTTAGTGAATTACCGAGCGTAATTCCATAACCTCTCTCTAAAGGTTCAACAATAAATTTACCATACCTTTTGTCTTCGGAGATTTCTGCCACTTCAATATTTGGACTGTCAAAATCAAATGCCAACACTGTAAATACCCTCCTTTATGAATGTGATGATAATAAAACTACAACATGATAATCAAACTACAACAATAGAAAGCACGCAGGGCGCACTTCCTACTGTAATAATCACGAGTACGAATTATTTAGAATACAACTCGACGATAAGCATCTCGTTTACCGGAACATCAATTGCTTCTCTTGAAGGAAGCTCCTTGATTGTTCCCTTAAAGTTCTCTTGATCTACATCCATCCATTCCGGAACCAATCTACCGTTGGTAACTTCGGCAATATCTTTATACCTCTGTAAATTTGCAGATTTCTCTCTAATTTCAATGGTATCGCCCGCGCTAATTAAATAGGAAGGTACTCTTACAGACTTTCCATTCACTAGTACATGCTTATGCCCAACAATTTGACGTGCCTCTCTCCTCGTTCTAGCAAAGCCCATTCTAAATATTACATTGTCAAGCCGTCTTTCCAAGAGTATCATAAGGTTTTCACCTGTCATGCCTCTCATTCTATCTGCCTTATCATAATAGTTGCGGAAAGGCTTCTCAAGGACACCATAAATAAACTTTGCTTTCTGTTTTTCCCTAAGCTGTAATCCATACTCACTCATCTTCTTACCAGCTCGGGCAGACTTTCTCTTTGACTTTTTATCATATCCTAAAAATACAGGATCCAAATCAAGAGATCTGCATCTTTTAAGTACAGGAACTCTATTCACTGCCATGTTTTTATCCTCCTAAACTAAACTCTGCGACGCTTTGGCGGACGGCATCCATTGTGTGGTACAGGAGTCACGTCCTTAATGCTGGTTACTTCAAGGCCACATGCCTGAAGTGCACGAATTGCAGCTTCTCTGCCTGATCCGGGCCCTTTTACCATTACATCCACAGATTTCAAACCATGTACTAAAGCCGCTTTTGTAGCTGTTTCTGCTGCCATCTGTGCAGCATATGGAGTAGATTTCTTTGAACCTCTAAATCCCAGACCACCTGCACTTGCCCATGAAAGAGCATTTCCTTCCGTATCTGTCAATGTAACAATTGTATTGTTAAATGAAGATTGAATATGTGCCTGTCCTCGTTCAACGTTTTTCTTTACACGCTTTTTTGTCACTTTTTTGGTAACTTTTTTAGCCATTTTAAACTAACCTACTTTCTCAATTCAAACTCTGAATACAATTCTATTTGTCCTGTTACTTCTTCTTATTTGCTACAGTTCTCTTAGGGCCTTTCCTTGTTCTTGCATTCGTTTTTGTCTTTTGACCACGAACCGGGAGTCCCTTTCTATGGCGGATACCACGATAGCATCCAATTTCCTGCAATCTCTTAATATTTAATGCAATCTCACGTCTTAAATCACCTTCAACCATATACTCTTCATCAATGATTGCACTGATTTTACGAACATCATCATCTGTTAAATCCCTAACACGGATATCAGGACTTACGCCTGCCTTTTCCAGAATCTTGTTAGAGCTTACTCTGCCTATTCCATAGATATAAGTTAAGCCAATTTCCACACGTTTCTCTCTTGGTAAGTCAACACCAGCAATACGAGCCATGTTAAAATTCCTCCATTTTGCATCATGGTACATCCTGCCATCTCATAGCAGAACTGCCACATATTAATAGTAAACTAATTGATTGGGGTATTCTATACCCAATCGAGCATCTGCTCGATTTGTCCGATACTCACTCGGTACGAAATGTTCTACGCGAAATATTCTCGGTATCAAGAAGTAAACACACGACAGGAAATAACTGCTCTGTTTCCAAAACAGTTATGTTAAGACTCCTCTGTCATATATTTATAGCATACGCCTATTTGACGGAATAGGTTTGTATGCCCAGCCGCTGATCCCATACAAAGCCACTAATTCCTTCTGGAATTTAGCCCTGTCTTTGTTTGTGTTTCGGATTCTCACAGATAACTCTGATCCTTCCTTTTCTCTTGATAATCTTACATTTTTCGCAAATCGGTTTTACTGATGATCGAACCTTCATGGTAAACCCTCCTTTCAAAAAGGCCGTTCTTTTAAAAAGACCGTTTCATATTATACCACGCAATTCCAATAATTGCAAGTATTAAAAATAATTATTTCAATTTATTCATTACAATTTATTTATCTCTCCAAATAATTCTTCCCTTTGTCAAATCATATGGTGACAATTCCAGTGTCACTCTGTCACCAGGAAGAATACGAATAAAATTCTGTCTAAGCTTTCCGCTAATATGTGCCAGAACCTTATGCCCATTCTCTAATTCCACCTGAAACATTGTATTGGGAAGCTTCTCCACTACTGTTCCTTCGATTTCAATTACATCGGATTTTGACATGTTTTTACCTCCTACTCTCAATCCTTTACCAGTCTGCTTATCGCATATTTAATTTGCTCATCTGTAATAGAATTCAAGCTATTTTCCAAGTTCTGCTTTTTGATGATTTGTATGTGCTTTTTATTTTTCCGCTTTGGCTTACGAAGTGTTCTGATTTTCCCATCCACAAGCCATACACTTTCTGTTTCTTCTTTTATAATAAGATATATATGTTCCTTATCTCTTCCAGCGATGGAATATGCGAAATATCCTACCATTCTGCTAACCATGCCCTCTCAAAAATACGGATTCAATTCAGATTGCTACAGCAGCGTCAGTATCTCCGGCTCACCATCCGTCACAAGAATTGTGTTTTCGTAGTGTGCCGACATGGAACCATCCTCCGTAACCACTGTCCAGTCGTCATCGAGCCATTCCACATCACCGCGCCCCATATTAATCATTGGCTCTATTGCAAGCGTCATACCAGCTCTTAACTTCATTCCCCTGCGTTTCTGCCTGAAATTAGGAATCTGCGGATCTTCATGCAGCGATGTACCAATACCATGCCCTACCAAGTCCTCCACAATTCCATATCCAAACTGTGATACATAATCATCTATCGCATTGGATATCTCAAACAAATGCCGCCCTGCTCTTGCATATTTAATCCCCTCAAAAAAAGAATTTCTTGTTTCATCAATCAGCTTTTGCGCCGCTGGACTAATCCGTCCTACTCCGTGCGTCCTCGCCGCATCGGAATGATATCCTTTATAAATCAATCCACAGTCGAGGCTTACGATATCACCTTCCTGTAAGATTCTATCTTTACGTGGAATACCATGCACCACTTCATCATTAACAGATACACATATCGAAGCCGGAAATCCCTGGTAATGTAAGAAATTCGGAATACATCCATAACCTCTGATAAGCTTATCGCCCAACTGGTCAATATAGAGCGTAGAGATACCGGGTTCGATTGCTTTCCCAAGTTCTTCATGCACCTTCGCCAGAAGCCTGCATGATTCACGCATCAAATCAATTTCCCGTTTCGATTTAATTGTAACAGCCATTTTTCCAATCCTCCTGCATTTTGTATGGGAACTGCGCTAAGACATCTCACACAATTCCCATACATTCCGCACCTTGAAATCTTGTAGTTTATTTACGCCCCAATTTTTCCTGAATTTTGGTGACTATTTCAAAATATCGACAATTGCGGAGAATACATCATTCATATCCTTCGTACCGTCTACGGATTTCAGCACACCTTTCTTAGAGTAAAAATCAATTAGCGGTTGTGTTTGTTCATGATATACACTCAGCCTGTTTTTAACAGTTTCGGGCTTATCATCATCCCTTAATATTAATTCTGAATTACATTTATCACAGATGCCCTCTGTCTTAGGTGGAATATGCTCAATATGATAGGTTGCGCCGCATGTAATGCAAGCACGTCTTCCGGACATTCTATTAATAATATTCTCATCTGGCACATCAACATTAATCGCATAGTCAATTTTATCGCCAAGTTCTGTCAACGCTTTATCCAAAACTTCCGCCTGCGGAATGGTTCTTGGGAATCCATCAAGAACGTATCCGTTTTTACAGTCTTCCTGTGCCACTCTATCCAAAAGAATTTTAACAGTTAGCTCATCAGGAACCAAAAGACCTTGATCCATATACTTCTTTGCTTCCATACCAAGTTCTGTACCGTTCTTAATATTAGCACGGAAGATATCGCCTGTTGAGATATGCGGTATCGCAAACTTCTCTGCAATCATTTTTGCCTGTGTTCCTTTTCCTGCTCCCGGTGCGCCTAACATAATAATTTTCATTTTGCTTCCTCCTATTAATGATTTTGGTTGATTGGGTTAAATGTTGTTCCTATGATAAAGCTTTTCATTAGATAAAGCTTATCGTTTGACAAGATTTTCCGTTTTCATTTATACTTTCAATTCAAAATAACTATTATAATAGCTTGATTTAAAGTTGCTTTCATATAAAGCTGATTTAATATGAAGCTACTCTAATATAAAGCTACTTTAAATTCAAAATACAATGAACTTTAAATTCCTTGGCATTTTTAAATATTTTGACACTTTGATAGGAATGGACAAAAGCAAAGCCCGTGCTTTGCTTTCATCCACCGATTGCATTAGTCATTCAGGAATCCTTTGTAATTGCGTACCAACATCTGTGATTCAATCTGCTTTACAGTTTCCAAAACTACACTTACAATAATAATTAAGCTTGTTCCACCGAAAGAAACAGATGCATTGAATACACCATTGAAGAAGAATGGCACTACCGCCACAATTACAAGACCAACTGCACCGACAAATATAATTGCATTTAATACCTTGTTCAGATAATCACTGGTTGGTTTGCCCGGACGTATACCAGGGATAAATCCGCCCTGTTTTTTCATATTGTTTGCAATCTCCAACGGATTAAAAGTTAACGACGTATAGAAATATGCAAAAAATACTGTTAATACGATATATACAAGCAGGCCAATCGAATAGACTAACTGATTGGGATTGCACCAGTAATCTTGGTTTAAGCCATTTAACACCTGCCGCCATACGCCATTCCCATTATATCCTGCTAATGTAGATATAATAATCGGTGTCTGCATCAATGAAGATGCAAAGATTATTGGAATAACGCCTGCTGTATTTACTTTCAGAGGCAGGAATGTCATCTGTCCTCCAACCATTTTATTTCCCTGTATTTTCTTTGCATACTGTACCGGAATTTTGCGGACAGCACTATTCAAAATAACGACGAAAACAATCATCGCCAGAATAATCGCAATTATAACCAGAGAAGCCACTACTGCTAAAGGAATGGACTTTCCTTGTACGAACTGCTCAAACAGTTTGCTAAAATCATCCGGCAAACGGGATATAATATTAATTACAAGTACAATGGAAATACCATTGCCAACACCCTTTTCCGTAATCCGCTCACCAATCCACATAAGAAATGCGCTTCCTGCGGTGAGCGCAGCAACAACCGATATGATATTTAAAGCGTCAAAATGCCTTAATAAACCTTGATTGCCAAAACCAATTGCCATCATTGTACTTTCAAGCAATGCCAGACCAACCGTAACATATCGGGTAATCGACGCAATCTTTTTTCTTCCGTCCTCTCCATCTTTCTGCATCTCCTCTAGCTTAGGTATCGCTATTGTCAAAAGCTGCATAATAATAGATGAAGTAATATATGGCGTAATATTTAATGCAAATACAGACATTCGTTCAAAAGAACCACCTGTAAATGCATCAAAGAAATTGAATGCGCCTCCTGTCTGAGCCTGAAACCATGCTGAAAACTGTTCACTATTCACACCTGGAACTGGTAGCTGAGAGCCAAATCGAATAACCAGCATCATAATAAATGTAAATAACAGCTTCATTCTGATTTCTTTCACTTTCAACGCGTTCACTAGCGTAGTAAACATTAAATCACCTCTGCTGTTCCACCAAGCGACTCAATCTTCTCCTTAGCGGATGCACTGAATGCGTTTGCCCGGACGTTGAGCTTCTTGGTTAACTTACCCTTGCCTAATATCTTCACTCCATCTCTTGGATTCTTTACAATTCCTGATTCAATTAATGTCTTTACAGAAATTGTATCGCCCTCCTCAAACTTGTTCTCTAATGTCTGAATATTTACGATAACAATCTCTTTGGAATTTATATTGGTGAAGCCCCTCTTGGGAATACGTCTATACAAAGGCATCTGACCACCTTCGAAACCAATTCTTGGTGCCCCTGAACGAGCTTTCTGGCCTTTGTGTCCCTTGCCGGCTGTCTTGCCGTTCCCTGAACCATGTCCGCGGCCTTTCCGAAACCTATCGCCGTGTTTTGAGCCGTCAGCAGGTCTTAAATTAGATAATTCCATTTTATTAACCTCCTTTCTATGATTCTTCCACTTTCACTAAATGTCTTACTTTGCGAATCATTCCTCTGGTTGCATCATTGTCGGGAAGTTCTACTGTTTTATGAAGCTTTGTCAGTCCCATTGCGATAACCGTTGCCTTGTTTTTCGGAACCGCACCGATTGTTGATTTCACCAGTGTAACTTTTAATGTCTTTGCCATCGTTATCTACCTCCTCAAGCCATAATCTCGTCGATAGATTTTCCACGGTTTGCAGCAACCTGTTCTGGTGTCTTTAACTGAGCAAGACCTGCAATTGTGGAAAGTACAACGTTCTGCTTATTGTTAGAGCCTAAAGACTTTGTACGAATATTTTTAATACCCGCAAGCTCACATACAATACGTGCAGGGCCGCCGGCAATAATACCGGTACCTTCTGGAGCCTTCTTTAACAGAACGCTCGAAGAACCATATTTACCGATGAAATCATGTGTAATGGAATTGTTGTCATCCATCGCAACGTTTATCAAGTTTTTCATTGCGTCTTCTTTCCCTTTACGAATCGCCTCCGGGATTTCTACGGCTTTACCAAGGCCAGCCCCAACGTGACCGTTACCGTCGCCTACTACTACCAAAGCCGTAAAGCGCATGTTACGTCCACCTTTAACAGTTTTGGTTACACGCTTAATGGTAACAACCTTATCTGTTAATTCCAACTGACTAGCATCAATGATTGTACGTTTCATGTGTTTTTCTCCCTTCCTAGAATACCAAGCCAGCTTCTCTTGCTGCCTCGGCTAAAGCTGCGATTTTTCCATGATATAAAAAGCCGCCTCTGTCATAGACTACTTCTTTTATACCCTTATCCATTGCTCTCTTAGCAATCACTTTTCCTAAATATGCTGCCGCCGCAACGTCATTTGTCTTGCTCAATTCTGCTTTAACTTCCTTTTCTACTGTGGAAGCAGCCACCAATGTATTTCCGACTGTGTCGTCAATAATTTGAGCATACATATGATTATTGCTCCGAAAAACTGCCAGACGCGGCCTCTGGGCTGTTCCGTTGATACGGTTACGCATTCTTGTGTGCTTCTTATTACGCACTTCTGCTCTTGATTTCTTATTAACCATTTCTTACGCCCTCCTAATTTACTTCTTACCGGTCTTGCCGACTTTACGCCTGATTGTTTCATCCGCATACTTAATACCTTTGCCCTTATATGGCTCTGGTCTTCTCTTATCTCTGATTTCGGCCGCGAACTGTCCAACTTTCTCCTTGTCAATTCCCTTGACAATAATAACGTTAGCGCCTTCGAGTACCGTTTCAATGCCCTCTGGGTCAATCATCTCTACTGGATGAGAATATCCCAAAGATAATGTCAATTTATTTCCTGATTTAGCAGCCCTGTAACCAACACCGTTTACTTCAAGTTTCTTCTCATAACCTGATGTAACGCCGACTACCATATTATTTACCAACGTTCTTGTAAGTCCATGTAATGATTTCATTTTCTTTAAGTCGTTTGGTCTTGATACAGTTACTTCTGCACCTTCCACCTTAATTTCCATCTCAGTGGGCAACACTCTCTCAAGTGTTCCCTTGGGACCTTTTACAGTCACTTTATTATTTTCTGCAACTTCTACAGTAACTCCTGCAGGAATTGCGATTGGCATTCTTCCTATACGTGACATGCCCGTACCTCCTATAATTTATGCGTTAAAACGCTCTCTTTATTTTCAAAATTGCAAAATAAAATATTTCCTACCAAACAAATGCTAACACTTCGCCGCCAACCTGAAGTTTTCTTGCTTCCTTGTCCGTAATGACACCTTGGTTGGTCGAGATAATTGCGATGCCAAGCCCGCCAAGAACTTTTGGCAATTCATCTTTGCCTGCATAAATACGAAGTCCCGGCTTGGAAATTCTCTTTAAGCCTGTGATAATCTTCTCACTCTTATCTGCGCCATACTTCAATGTAATGTGGATTGTCTTGAATGCGCCATCGTCCACAACATCGAACTTTTTAATATATCCTTCATCCAAGAGTATCTGCGCGATTGCAAGCTTCATCTTTGATGACGGAACATCTACCGTGTCATGCTTTGCAGTATTCGCATTACGAATTCTTGTAAGCATATCTGCAATAGGATCACTCATTGTCATTTCAGTTTCCTCCTTTTGGATTTTTAATGATTACCAACTAGCCTTCTTCACACCCGGAATCTGGCCTTTGTATGCTAACTCACGGAAGCAGATTCTGCAAATTCCATATTTTCTCAAGTAAGCATGTGGACGGCCACAAATTTTACAACGGTTATACTGCTGTGTAGAAAACTTAGGACTACGCTGCTGTTTAATTTTCATTGCTGTTTTAGCCATGCGAATTTACCTCCTTAATTGCTTTTCGCGAACGGCATGTTGAACTGTGTTAACAATTCCCGTGCTTCTTCATCCGTCTTGGCTGTTGTCACGATGATAACATCCATACCTCTTACCTTATCCACTTTGTCGTACTCAATCTCTGGGAAAATAATCTGCTCCTTAATACCGAGCGCATAGTTTCCTCTTCCGTCAAACGAATCAGCGCTTACCCCTCTAAAGTCACGCACACGGGGAAGTGCAAGGTTTACAAGACGGTCAAGAAATTCGTACATCTTCTCGCCACGGAGTGTAACTTTGCATCCGATTGCCATACCCTCACGAATTTTAAAATTCGCAACAGCCTTCTTAGCCTTTGTTGTGACAACCTTCTGTCCTGCAATGATTTCAAGATCCCGCACTGCGGATTCTAGTGCTTTCGCATTGTCTTTCGCTTCGCCTACGCCCATATTGATAACAATTTTTTCAATTTTGGGAACTTGCATAACGTTTTTATATCCGAACTTCTTCATCATAGCAGCTACGATTTCGTCTTTATATAAATTTTTCAATCTACTCACCGTTTTATACCTCCTTCCTTAGAATTAATCAATAACCTCTCCCGTTGACTTTGCGAAACGTACTTTTTTATCGCCTTCCATCTTAAAGCCAACTCTAGTTGCTTTGCCCTTGTGGAGATACATTACGTTTGAAATATCAATAGGAGCCTCTTTTTTGATAATGCCGCCGTTCTGGTTTGCCGCAGTAGGTTTTGCATGCTTTGTAATCATATTGACACCTTCTACCAAAACCTTTGCTTTCTTTGCATCAACAGACAGAACTTTGCCTTCTTTATCTTTATCCTTACCAGTGATAACCTTAACTGTATCACCTTTTTTAATCTTTAACATTTCTGGCACCTCCTTATAATGTTTCAGGAGCTAAGGAAACAATCTTCATAAACTGTTTCTCACGAAGCTCTCTTGCTACTGGTCCAAAAATACGTGTTCCTCTTGGAGTCTTGTCATCTTTGATGATTACAGCAGCATTTTCATCAAATCGAATATAAGAACCGTCTTTGCGACGGGCGCCCTTTACGGTACGTACAACTACAGCTTTTACCACATCGCCTTTTTTAACAACGCCGCCTGG
>CBCOYO010000020.1:0-32893 GCA_965114465.1 uncultured Lachnospiraceae bacterium | reverse complement strand
ATAACCTTTAAAATCTTTATCCTGTATTATTTGTTCTGCTTCCTTTATTATGGATTCGTGACTTCTAACTTGTATTGTTCGCCCTTGATGGAACGTCAATGCACAAAAATTGCAGCCGCCGAAACATCCACGATTGCTGATCAACGAAAACTTTATCTCTGCTATCGCCGGAACACCGCCCATTTTTTCATATAAAGGATGATAAGTTCTTGTATAAGGAAGCGCATAGACATCATCCATTTCCTGCATTGTAAGAGGCGGCTGCGGAATATTCTGCACAATATAAACGCCATTAGGATACGACTCAACAAGCGTTTTTCCATTAATTGGGTCTGTATTGTTATGCTGGATTTGAAAGCTCTTGGCATACAGCGTCTTATCTTCTGCCATTGCGCTATATGAGGGCAACAATTCATAATCATAAAGCCCCGAAATATCTTTTGTTTTATAAACCGTCCCAGATATAAACGATAAATCCTTAACCGAAATCCCACTATTTAATGCATCCGCTATCTCAATAATCGACTTTTCGCCCATCCCATAGGAAATTAAATCCGCCTGACTATCTAATAAAATCGAACGTTTAAAAGAATCCGACCAATAATCATAATGTGCCATACGACGAAGACTTGCTTCAATGCCGCCTAGAATAATTGGCGTGGTTCTGTAGCTTTTTCGTATTAAGTTTCCATATACTACGGTTGCATGATCCGGTCGTTTGCCACTAACGCCGCCTGCCGTATAGGCATCACTATCCCGGCGCTTTTTCGATACATAATAATGATTTACCATAGAATCCATATTTCCGGAAGAAACAAGAAAGGCAAGCCTAGGCTCGCCTAAAACAGTAATACTATTATTATCTTTCCAATCGGGCTGTGAAATAATTCCCACACTGTAACCATGCGACTGCAAAACACGTGTAATAATCGCATGACCAAACGACGGATGATCCACATAAGCATCTCCCGTTACATATACAAAGTCTAACTGTGTTATTCCTAACTCTTTTACCTCCTCCATTGATACTGGAAGAAAACCATTTGCCAGTGACAAATGTACCGCCTCCTTTGCCTAAAATTGCTTTAATTCTGCTAGTTCCTGCTCTGTAAGCGCTCGATAACTTCCTTTTTCCAGCGTACTGTCCAGCGTTAGAGTTCCCATTGCAATTCTCTTTAAATAAGTGACCTGTCCGCCTGCTGCCGCAATCATCCGCTTTACTTGGTGAAACCTCCCCTCTGTAATAGTCAATTCCAAAGTATACATATCCGGCATCTGCGAAAGTATCTTTACTTTTGCTGGTTTAGTCGGAGTATCGTCACCAATATCAATTCCCTGTTCCAACCTTGCAACTGCTTCCTGCGAAATCGTTCCACTGCACTCAGTATAATATGTTTTCTCCACATGTTTTTTCGGTGTCAGCAGCCTATGCGCAAGTTCTCCATCATTTGTTATTAATAAAAGTCCCTCCGCATCCTTATCCAAACGTCCAACAGGGAACAACCCCTTTCCAGCATCTGACGGTAGCAAGTCTAAAACTGTTCTATCGAAATTATCCTTTGTTGCAGTAACAACGCCAGCAGGCTTATGCAGCATAAAATATTGATACTTCTGGTAAGACAATATCTTTCCATTATACATAATTGTATCATTTGCTTCGTCAACAGGGTATTCTGGTTTTTTCACAGGCTCTCCGTTGACGAAAACGCCGCCTTTTCGTATTATCTGTTTCACCTGACTGCGTGTTCCTAATTGCAGTTCCGTAAAATATTTATCAAGCCGCATAATACTATATACTCCTATTTCCTTGCAGTTACTATCCACCGTCCAATGTCATTTCATTAAGCAGGTGTATTGAAAATGTCGCATTTATAAGCTTTTTAAATTCATTCACAGGTAGTTTTTACTAGAATTTTGTTCCACCTTTCCTATAATAACAACATTTGCTCTTTCAAACATTTCGATATTTTATTTAGAATAAATTCTTGAGCAATACAATAAGCTATAATAAAAGCCATAAAATCAAGGATATAAGAAATGCGATTTAAAACTCTAGCATATCTTATCTTAATTATCATTGTTTTAAGCCAGCCAACAGCCACATTTCAATATGCTTATCAAGGGCTTTACCAGTGGGCTGTGAAAATGGTGCCTACATTATTTCCGTTTATGATGATCAGTTCCGTAATGATTTACAGCGGCGCTGACATTGAACTGGGACATTTGCTCAGTCATCTGCTAAAACGCATCTACCATTACAGCGAATATGGTTTATATGCTATTTTTATCGGCTTTTTGTGCGGTTTTCCGATGGGTGCGAAAGTCGTAAGCGACCTCTATGAAAATGGTAAAATCAACCAAGCAGAAGCCCAATCGCTGCTTGGTTTCTGTAATAACATAGGGCCTGCATATTTCCTTGGAATTATTCTTCCAATTCTGGGAGAATGCGGATACCACAATAAACTGCCGTTTCTATTTGGTATGTACGGAATACCGGCTGTCTATGGTATTCTGCTAAGCCGCAGATATACAAAACACTCCTCTTTTACAGGAATCACTCCATATAGCAAAAATATCCAAAATACATATTCCAACAATAAAAACACTAACAGCAACAAGCCACACTACAACAAGCCCATTCCTCTGCCGTCTATTATAAAAAAAGCCTGCTTTGAAAATACACAGTCCTTAATATTATTAGGCGGCTATATTACATTTACCAATTCTTTTCGTATTCTATTGGATTTTATACCGATTGCAGCAAATGGCAAATCGGTTCTGTCAAGTTTTATAGAAATTATCGGCGGGGTACAATCTATTTATATTACAACCTTGAGCAACGCCGAAAAGGTATTTTGGATTATGACAGCGCTGTGTTTTAGTGGGATTTCCTGCCTTTTACAAACAAGCAGCTTTTTGGAAAAATCCAATCTATCACTATTCCAATACCTAAAGAACAAAGTATTTATTACAGGAGTTTCTGCAATATATTATATTGTTATCTTAGGAATTGTAGAAAAATAAGTGACACATCTTGCGCAATCTGAGCACTTATTTTCCTACAATTCCTTAGTTTTGATGAATCTGTTTCATTAGTCGAAACCTGCGGCGAAACCATTGAATGTGCCAAGATATTCGAATTAAAATGAAACGGATTCATCTGATTCGCCATTTCTAATGCAAAGAAACAGCTAGTATTACGTCATAATTAATTCAATAATAATACATTAGAGGTTGTTTCCCTGTCATAAATATTAGATACCTTAAACAGTATATTGGTTTTCTTTCCAAAACCTAGATTAACTGTTGCAGTCATTGTATTGACTCCTCTTTTCCATGGTTGAAATGTTGACCAAGTAGTTCCGTTATCACAGGAAAAAGCATAGTATTGTAATGGCGATTCATTGTCTATAGCAGTCAACTCTACTGTTGCATATTTACTGGTTTTATCATATTTAACAAGCTTCGCACTTACATATTCTGGTGGTGTGGTATCATTATAAACTATGCTTGTCGGTGTTGGTACTGCAAGCGGTGCATAAGTACTGTAATCGGTTTTATTGTCTTTAGAAGTCAATCCAAAATATTTTGCTACTGCTTCTGCATCACGAATACCAAACTCTTTTAACTTTTCCGGTGACTGGATATTGGCAATATCATTTACATTATCAACATGACAATGTTCTACAATAATTGATGGTATATTCCGTGTAGTGCAATGACGGATAATTCCATAATAATCACCACGATCTCCTATTCTTGTCTTAATTCCACGGTTAAATAGTCCCATTTCTTCAAACTGTTTCATAAACTCATTACCAGCACTGTAGGCTTGGCTATAAAGAGTTCCTGTTGACGGAATCCATACTTCACTACCATATAACGTATGTGAAAGTGACATATTAAAATGAAGAGAAAATAAAAAATCCGCATTTACGCTTTTAGCAAATTCTGCACGATCCTCTAAATCGACATCTATATCCTGTGTACGTGTCATATAAACCTTTACATTTTGATAAGTTTCAAGATGTTCTTTCATATAGAGTGCAACCATTAAGGTATATGCTTTCTCAGGTATCGACAAATAGTCTGTACCAAGATTCTTTCCGCCATGCCCCGGATCAATCACAACGACAACTGGCTCCTCTGCATATACTTTTAATCCCCCTAACTGGAAAACAGCCGCACAGAATACCGCGGCGCATAAAATCAAACTTACAATATTTCGGATTCGATTTGTCATTTTATAATATTACTCCTTTCTTCGTATAAACTTTGGATATTGGTTTACTTATATTACGGTTAAACCAGACGCTCCCGCACCATTATTATCCTGACTAGATTCTTCCATTACTTCTGGCGGCAAAAGTTCAGCCCGATTTGCCGCCACAACATTTTCAATTTCTCGTAAATTCCCGACCAGTGTATTATAATCGCGTGTTGAAACTTCTATGGATTGCATTAAAATATTTTCTAAATTCGCTAATATATTATCTGTATACTGCATTGCCGCAGCACGGACATTATTTGCTTCAATCGTTGCATTGTCAAGAATCTCCTGTGCTTGATGTGTCGCCGTTTCTACAATCTCATTTGCCTGCGCATACGCCTGCTGCATAATCTGATGCTCGCTAATCAGCTCATTTGTCTGCACAGCAGCATTATTTAAAAGTTCTTCTGCCTTTTTCTTGGCATCATTTAAAATTGCTTCTTTATTCATAATAATCTTTTGGTATCGTTTAATTTCCTCTGGTGTCTTTATGCGCAGTTCTCGAATTAATTCATCGATCTCCGCCTTATTTACCATAATCACATCTGTAGAAAATGCCTTATACTTGCAGTTGTCTATGTACCCTTCTATCTCGTCAATTAACTGCTCAATCCTACTACTCATTCATCTATCCTCCCATATTTCTCATAAACAAGCTTTGCCACAAACGCCGGCACGCACTGAGATATATCGCCATGAAAGGACGCAATCTCTTTCACGCTTGAAGAACTTAGATAAGCATATTCCAGACTTGTCGTTAGAAAAACAGTATCAAGCTTTCCATCTGACAATTTGCGGTTTGTCTGCGCAATCTGCAATTCATACTCAAAGTCTGTAATTGCACGCAGTCCACGCACAGAAATATGAATATCCTTTTGCCTTGCATAATCAATTAAAAGCCCATTAAATGAGTCTACCTCAACATTGGGCAGCTCACGCGTAGCCTCCTCTAATATACTAACACGTTCTTCAACGGAAAACAACGCATTCTTTGCCTTATTATCTAAAACACTTACAGTCAAATGGTCAAACATCTTGGATGCCCTGCGAATTACGTCCAAATGGCCTAAAGTCATAGGGTCAAAGCTTCCGGGATATACAGCAGAAATCATAGCAATCCTCCAATCTTATAAATGTGCACCACACACTTATATTGCCTACAAACATGTTCCTTTCTTCCGAAGAAACACATGCTTATTTGTCTTATAAATTTTTTCTTTTTCCACATCAAAGCCCAGCCCTGAAACATCACCAAACACAGTCTGATTAGACGCCTCCACAATTACCCGCGATTCTTCCGTAATATATGGCATATTCTGCAAAATTTCCAAAACACGTTTTTCATATCCCTGAAAATAAGGCGGATCAAGAAATACAATATCCGCCTTATCCCGAATACTTCCATGCAGGGCAGCAAAAACATCCTGCTTTAAAACAACAGACTTGTCCTCTAAATGCGTATGCTTTAAATTATCGTTTATACACGCAATCGCTTTGGGGCTGTTTTCAACAAAATACGCTTTCTGTGCACCACGGCTTAATGCTTCGATACCAATACCACCGCTTCCGGCAAATAGATCCACAAACACAGCTCCAGGCAAATAAGGCATCAGCATATTAAACAGTGTTTCCTTTATCATATCAGAAGTAGGACGCGTTTCTAATCCTTGCGGCGTTTTTAGTAACAATCTTCGGGCAGTTCCTGCAATCACTCTCATGTAAAAAGTTCTCCTCTATCTATGATTATACTCTAATTTTTGTTCCTTTTGCATCCCTTTTTGCAACTTTTAATCTATTTATATCAATTTGCTTCCCTTTATACTCTATTTTGGTATTTTGTCCTGCATATGTATAGAATACTTGTTCAATATAGTCATTATCTCCCATCTTCATGCCATGTACGCCTAATGCTGTTTTCTTAACTTCTGATATTTCATTGATATCAAAACGCAAAAAATATCCTTCTTTGCTCTGCAAAATAATATGCTGCTGCTCATTTAAAACCACAACACTGACAATTTCATCACCTTCACTTAGTTTTGTTGATGTTACTGTACGTTTTGCTACATCAAACTCCCCACCGCTAATAATCTTACACATTGACTGCTTCGTAACAAACAACAGCCTGTATAAATTCATCTCGGACTGACTGGTAATCGCTAAAATATCTTCATTCGCAGAATTGTAATTACTAATATTGTCGATCGGCTGACCTTTATCACGGAACTTTCCAAACGGAATATCCACTACCTTTATTGTATGTAATTGTCCGGTATTTGTAAAGACACAAATCCTCCCTGTATTTCGACATTTTACTACATATTTGAATTCTGCGTCTGCCGCTTCTTTATTTCGTTCATATGTTGTCATATCAATTGTTTTGCAGTAGCCAAATTTATCCATTAAGAAAATAACATCCATCTCTTCTGGTTTCTTTTCCTCATAAACTGCTTCCTGTGCATTTTCAATCAAAGTACGACGCTTCTTGGAATATTCTTTCTTAATGGCATCCAACTCTTGAATAATTACTTGTGCCATAGCATCACGGCGGTCGAGAATATCCTCATAACGATAAATATTCGCGTTCGTCTGCTCATTTTCTTTCATAAGTGCTTCAATTTCCAAACCAATCAGTTTATATAGACGCATATCCAATATTGCATTTGCCTGTTTCTCTGTAAAGTTTAACTGTTCTGCCATAATAGCAGATTCTTTGGAACGAAATTTTATTCCTGTAGTGACTCCATCAGTCAAGCAATTTTTCACCATTGCCCTATCTTTCGAGCCGCGCAAAATTTCAATAATTAAATCAATAATATTGCAGGCACGTATTAAACCTTCTTGAATCTCACGTTTTTCCAACTCTTTATTTAATAACGTTGTATATTTGCGTGTTGTTATCTCATACTGAAATGCAACATTTTGCGCAATAATATTCTTTAATCCTAATGTTTCTGGCCGCCCGCCTGCAATGGCTATCATATTGACGCCAAATGTATCCTCAAGCCGTGTTTTCTTATACAAAAGATTTTTAAAATTTTCTACATCCGTATCTTTTTTCAATTCTATCACAATACGAATCCCCTCTTTAGAGGATTGATTGGAAATATCAACGATTTCTGGTGCTTTTTTCTGCTCGTATAGCTGCGCAACATCCTGTAGAAATTTGCCAATATTTGCGCCAATCATCGTATACGGAATTTCACTGATAATTAAATTTAATTTGCCACCCTTTGTTTTTTCCACCTCTACCTTGCCACGCAGTTTAATTTTTCCTACTCCTGTTTCATAAATGGACAGCAAATCATCCTTATTGCATACAATCCCGCCTGTTGGGAAATCAGGCCCTTTTACATATCGCATAAGTTCCTTGGTTGTGATATTTTCATTCTTCATATAGGCTTTGGTTGCCTCGATCACTTCACCAAGATTGTGTGGTGGAATACTCGTTGCCATACCCACCGCAATTCCCTCTGAACCATTGACTAGCAAATTAGGGAAACGACAAGGAAGTACACTTGGTTCTTTCTCCGTTTCATCAAAATTTGGTACAAAATCCACAACATCTTTGTCCAAATCAGCAAGCAACGCCTCCTGCGAAATTTTTTGCAAACGTGCTTCCGTATAACGCATCGCAGCCGCGCCATCGCCCTCGATATTGCCAAAATTTCCATGGCCATCAATTAACGGAATCCCTTTCTTAAAATCCTGTGTCAGTACTACTAACGCCTCATAGATAGAGCTGTCACCATGCGGGTGGTATTTACCCATGGTATCGCCCACAATACGTGCACTCTTTCGATAAGGTCTGTCATAACGTATCCCCAGTTCATGCATATCATACAAGGTTCTGCGCTGCACTGGTTTTAAGCCATCGCGCACATCCGGTAGCGCTCTGGCAATAATAACACTCATCGCATAGTCGATAAAGGACTTCTGCATTGTTTCTGAATATTCGGTCTTTAATATTTTTTCTTCCATTCATTATGCTCCTTCATTTCCGTGTTTCAATATTTAGATATCCAGTTCTGCATCTGTGGCATGCTCATAAATAAACATTTTTCTAGGAGCAACTTCCGTTCCCATCAGCATTTCCGTTACTTCTGATGCCATACGTGCATCCTCTATCTCAATCTGCTTTAAAATCCTTGTTTCTGGATTTAATGTCGTTTCCCATAATTGATCTGCGTCCATTTCGCCAAGCCCCTTATACCGCTGCAATGTAAAAGGCCCTTTGTGCTTCTTACGGTACTTTTCCAATGCTTTATCATCATAGAGGTACTCCTCTTTTCCCTTAGCAGGCATTGCTTTATAAAGAGGCGGCATCGCGATAAAAACATGTCCCTCATAAATTAATTCCGGCATAAACCGATAAAACAACGTTAAAAGCAAATTGCTGATATGCGCACCGTCTACATCCGCATCTGCCATAATTACAATTTTATGATAGCGCAATTTTGTTATATCAAAATCATTTCCATACCCTTCAGAAAATCCGCAGCCAAACGCATTAATCATGGTCTTAATTTCTGCATTTGCCAAAACCTTATCAATACTAGCTTTCTCAACATTTAATATTTTCCCACGTATCGGTAAAATCGCCTGATAATTTCGGTTGCGTGCGGTCTTGGCGCTTCCTCCAGCAGAATCTCCCTCCACAATAAATATCTCGCATTTACTGCTGTCCTTTGATTCACAATTTGCAAGTTTTCCATTGGAATCAAAAGAAAACTTTTGTTTCGTAAGCATATTCGTTTTGGCTTTTTCCTCGGTTTTCCTAATTTTTGCTGCCTTTTCTGCACAGGAAATAACACTTTTTAATACCTCTACGTTACGGTCAAAATAACGGGGAATTTCGTCACCAGTTACCTTACTCACTGCCTTTGCTGCGTCTTGATTATCTAATTTTGTTTTTGTCTGTCCCTCAAATCTTGGGTCGGGATGCTTTATGGAAACAACTGCAGTCATTCCGTTACGAATATCTGCACCGGTAAAATTGACATCCTTTTCTTTTAAAATATTGAGTTCCCGTGCATAATTATTGATAATGGTCGTAAACATTGTTTTAAATCCCGTTAAATGCGTACCACCTTCTGCATTATAAATATTATTACAAAATCCAAGAACATTTTCATGGAACTCATTAACATATTGGAAGGCACATTCCACAGTTACTTCTTCGCTTACTCCCGTAAAATAAATTACATCATGCAGTGCTTCCTTATTTTTATTTAAGTCCTTCACATATCCAATAATTCCCTCTGGTTCTATAAACGTAATACTTTCTGGAGTTTCACCGCGTTTGTCCTCAAAAATAATGGTCAATTTAGGATTTAAGTAAGCCGTTTCGTGCAGTCTGCTTTTCACTTCGTCCGCCTTAAAACGTGTGCGATCAAATATGGTTGGGTCAGGCGTAAAATTAATTGTCGTCCCTGTTTCCTTCGTCTTGCCGATAACTGGCAGCAATCCATCAACCAAATCTACCACTGGATTGCCATATGCATATTTATCCTGATGAATAAAACCGCCACTCTTTACCGTTACAGTAAGCTGTGTAGACAACGCATTTACGACAGACGAACCCACACCGTGTAACCCGCCGCTTGTTTTGTATGCATTATTATCAAACTTACCGCCTGCATGGAGTGTTGTAAATACAATACGCTCTGCACTAACACCTTTTTCATGCATTCCCACTGGAATACCACGCCCATTATCAGAAATCGTCGCAGACCCATCTGCTTCCAATGTAACACGAATTTCAGAACACACACCTGCAAGATGCTCATCTACAGAATTATCCACAATTTCGTATATTAAATGATTTAGACCCTTTGTTGACACGCTGCCTATGTACATACCAGGTCTTTTTCTGACTGCTTCCAATCCTTCCAGAACGGTAATACTGGAAGCGTCATAAACTGTTTCTTGTTTTGCCATGTTCAATCATGCCTTTCTTTCTTATTTTAGCAATTCGAATATATGTTTTGTTCGCTGCTTTCGTGAATATTATAACACAACTTTTTTAGATTGCAAATAGTTTTGGGGGATTTTTTCAAACGTATGTTTATATTTTGTTGCTTTTTACATCCACGCCAAAGTAGTGGGAATCATGCGCCAAAATGCTAAAAGCTTTCGCTTTTTTACTTTAGCATTTTGTGTGCAAAATCTGTTATAATTCACACCCAATGTTCGTAAATCGATGCAAAATCTGGCGTTGGCGTGAATTGTAACGATATTCTTCCATATAGATCGAATCTATGCACATAAAAATAGCATAACAGAACTAATGTGTCAATACATACCATATATTCCATTACTTTTGCTGCTATGCAAACACCCCCTTAACTCGAGTGTAACAGTTCAGATAACCCATTGAACTGTTACACTCGAATAAACTTTTTATGCATTAAATTGAATACAACCATTGCAAATGAAAAAATTTTGTATACAATATTAGTTAAGAATAGGCAGCAGCCCGATAAATACTACGGTGTAACCACTTTCAAAAGCAAATAATAACAACCCAAAATATCGCAAAGAAAAGGAAGGATTTTAACTATGATGTATGGATTTGGCACAATGATCGATCAACTTAAGAAAAGCCCGAAGACAATTGTATTTACAGAAGGAACAGACCCACGTATTCTGGAAGCAGCATCCCGTCTTTTGGCAAGCAGTTTCTTAACCCCTATCCTTGTCGGAAATGAAGAAGATGTTCTGAGTGCTGCTGAGGAAGCGGGATATAATATCCGCGGTGCACAGATTATCGACAGCAATAATTATGAGCGTTTCGATGAAATGGTTGAGTGTTTCTGCGAATTACGCAAAGGTAAAGGCATGACCACAGAGGAAGCACGTAAAATCCTTTCTCAACCAAATTATTTTGGTACAATGCTCGTAAAAATGGGCGTAGCGGATTCTTTACTTGGCGGCGCTACATACTCTACTGCTGAAACTGTCCGTCCTGCATTACAGATTATTAAAACCAAACCCGAAAACAATATTGTTTCTTCATGCTTTATCCTCGTTCGTCCTGGTGCTACTGGTGAAAATGAAGTCCTTGCAATGAGTGACTGTGCAATCAACATTGACCCTACTGAAGAGGAACTCGTGGAAATTTGCGGTGAAACAATTGAATGTGCCAAAATATTTGGTGTTGACCCTAAAGTAGCATTTTTAAGCTACTCCACACTGGGATCGGGCAAAGGTGCAGATGTTGAAAAAATGCGAAACGCTGCAAAATTAGCAAAAGCAAAATTCCCCAATACACCGATTGATGGCGAACTACAATTTGATGCTGCTGTATCCCCGCGTGTAGCACGAACAAAATGTCCCTCTTCGGAAGTTGCTGGACATGCAAATACATTTATCTTCCCTGATATTAATTCTGGTAATATGGGTTATAAAATTGCGCAGAGAATGGGAAATTTTGAAGCATATGGTCCTATCCTATTAGGATTAAATGCACCAATTAATGACCTATCCCGTGGCTGCAATGCAATTGAAGTTTACTCTATGGCAATTATTACAGCAGCGCTCGTGTAAAGCACAATAACGTAAGGGACTGCCGCATTTTACAAGTGTGACAGTCCCTTATTTTATTATATATGCTATATGTTTGTTATTTCTTATTTAAAACCAAATGCTGTGGCAGACCATTTACCATAAACGGTTGATAATCACCTTGAATCAATGGCTCAATATAATTAATAAACTCTTGTGTTACATAGTTTCCTTCTTTGTTTACCCAAGTACGTGGAACTAGTTTTTCATTGTTTGCAATTCTATGTACATCATAAATTCCTGCCGCACTCATATAAGGATCATCCGAAACACGGTCAATAACAACCATCTTACCGCTATCACCTTCGTCTGCTGCCTTTACAGCAGCACCACCCACCATAAATGCCTCGTTTACATCGACACGGGAAGCCATATGCGACGCACTTCTCTGTAAGGTAGAAAACTCAATACTACGTGTTTTGCAGCCGATTACAGCGCCAAGATGTCCTGCCAAATATGCTGCCGTTCCTTGTAACTGCTTATGACCAAATGCATCCACATAATCTGCACCACCTGATAACTCACAGACATATTTCCCATCAGCCGTTTTAATTCCCTCTGAAACGGCAATTACAATGGAATGTTTCTTTTTCAGCAGCTCCATTACTTTTTTCTCAAACTTCTCCATATCAAACAGAATCTCAGGCAAATATATTAAATCCGGCCCATCGCATTCCTCTGTGCGCGCAAGAGCCGTTGCACCTGTCAACCATCCAGCATTACGACCCATAACTTCAATAACTGTTATCATTTCCTTATTGTAGGTCAATCCCAACGCATCACGAATAACCTCTTTTGTTGACGCCGCAATATATTTTGCCGCACTACCGAATCCCGGTGTATGATCCGTCAAAGCTAAATCATTGTCAATCGTCTTAGGCACACCCAAAAACTTTTGGCTGTGTCCTTTGATAATCGCATAATCTGACAGCTTCTTAATCGTATCCATAGAATCATTTCCGCCAATATAGATAAATGCTTCGATATCCAATTTATCCAAAATCTGAAATATCTTCTCATACGTATCTGTGTCTTCATGAATTTCCGGCAATTTGAATCTACATGAACCTAAAAACGCCGAAGGGGTTCTTTTCAACAGCTCAATATCCATATCGGAATGAATCTGTGTCGATAAATCCACATACTGCTCATCTAAAAACCCTTGAATTCCATGCAGCATTCCATATACTTTATGGAATCCTCTCTCTTTAGCAGTCTTGTAAACTCCTGCCAAACTGGAATTAATGACGGAAGTTGGCCCTCCCGACTGCCCTACAATAATGTTGCGCTTTGCTGCTGCCATATAAAAAACCTCCTTATATAATAAAAATAAAATTTTATCCTCTGTTTGTTATCTCTTTACGATTTTACTACCGCAGTTTTTTGCAGCAAGTAACTGCCAATGAGCCTGGCCCAATATGACAGGAAACACTAAGCGAAAGAGAATCTACATCTGTTATGGGATAATCTGGAAACTGCGTATGCAGTTCTTCCTTAAAGATACGGGCTGCCTCTTCATTCTCCGTATGGGCAATCGCAAGATAAATCTGATTATCCGGTGAAATCCCGCCAAACCGTTTCTCTATATCATTTTTTACCGCATTAATCATAATTGACTTTGCCTGATTCACTGTCCTTGCTTTGGCAAAAGCGTCCAGCTTATCGCCTTGAATTTGCAGCACTGGTTTTAAGCGCAGCAATGTGCCAAGCGCGGCTGCTGCCGGCGTAATCCTCCCACCTTTTTTCAAATAGTACAAAGTATCAATCATAATATAAATACTCGAATTAAACTTGTCATCTTCCAAAATTTTCTTAATTTCTGCGCCGCTTTTCCCCTCTTTCGCAAGCGCAAGCGCGTCAAAAACAGAACGCTTCTGCGTTACAGAAATCCGCTGGTTATTTACAACGTGCACTTTTCCATCATAATCCTGCGCCAGCATAATGGCAGTCTGGCATGAACTGCTTAAACCACTAGACATGGGAATATGCACCACTTCGTCATATTCTTTTAGAAGTGCGTCCCACAATTCCAATATAGACTCTGGTGATGGCTGGGATGTTGAAATATCCGCATTGCTCGTTAATTTCTGATAAAATTCACTCCTGCTTAGTGTAATTTCCTCATAGTATGTTTCTCCATCAATCATAAAAGGCATAGGAACTACACGAATGCCATGTTCTTTTGCTTGTGCCTGTGTAATACCACTGTTGCTGTCTGTAACAATTGCTATTTTTGACATATCATTATATCTCCCTGCTGGATTCATTGGCTGCGAAAGAAAAAACAACCATAATCATATTTTACTTTCAGATATTAATAAAGTCAACACTAGATGCAATATTATCTTCATAGTGCTGCCAAAATTTTGCGTGTTCTGCCGTTGGCTGCCTGCCATTTTCCTGATAAATCTTGTATAATTCCGAAGCGCACTGCTGCGCACTCTGCAATATCTGCGCATCTTGGTAAATATCTCCCAAACGGAACTGAAACTGCCCGCTTTGACGGATTCCAAACAGATCGCCTGGGCCTCTCATACGCATATCCTCAGATGAGATAAAAAATCCGTCATTGGATTTATTTAAAACCTGAAGGCGCTCTAAGGTATCATTCTGGCTTGAGGTGCTGATAAAAATACAATAAGACTGGTCTTTTCCACGCCCTACACGCCCCCGAAGCTGATGAAGCTGCGCAAGCCCAAACCGCTCAGCATTTTCTACCATCATAACCGTTGCATTCGGTACATTGATACCCACTTCGATTACCGTTGTCGATACCAATACATCTATATTATGTGCTGCAAATTCTTCCATAATACGGTTTTTTTCCTTTGGTTTTAACTGACCATGAAGATATTCTACCCGAATCGACGCCGGAAGTGCTTTTTTTAACAGATTTGTGTAATCTATCACATTTTCAAGGATTGGCTGATCGCCCATTATCTCCTCATTTGCCTCAACCATTGGACAAATAACGTATGCCTGTCTTCCAGCAGCAACTTCTTTGGCAATAAATTCATATGCCTTTTTCCGATAACTTGTATTGACAACACAATTTTTAATCGGAAGCCTGTTTGCAGGAAGTTCATCCATAACAGAAATATCCAAATCGCCATATAAAATCAATGCCAGCGTTCGAGGAATCGGTGTTGCACTCATTACCAAAATATGCGGCTGCGCCGATCGCTGCACTGTGCCTCCCACACTGCCCTCCTCGGCGATATCCTGAAAAACAGTGCCCTTCTGTGCTAATGTTTCCCGCTGTTTTACGCCAAACCTATGTTGCTCATCTGTAATTACAAGACGTAAATCATAAAATTCCACATCTCCCTGAAGCAGTGCCTGTGTGCCAATAATTACGTTGGCATAGCCTGTGCTGATTTTTTCCTTTGCACTGCGCTTTTCCTTTGCCGTCAGCGAACCTGTCAGTAAAATAGGCTTAAAAGGGATATTATAATCCAGCGCAAATGCCAATATCGAATCATAATGCTGTTTTGCCAAAACCTCTGTCGGCGCCATAAACGCTGCTTGGTGGTGATTCATAACACACATAAAAATTGCCAAAACTGCGACAATTGTTTTTCCCGATCCCACATCCCCTTGAATTAAGCGGTTCATTAAATGTGTCGAGCACATATCCTCCTCAATCTGCGCCCACACTCTTTTCTGCGCATTTGTTAATTCATAGGGAAGCTTATCCATTAACGCTTGACAAGCATCAATCCGCATCATAGGACAGTCATTTACCGCACGCTCCGAATAATCCTTTAACACCAACACCGACACAATAAAGAATAAAAATTCCTCAAAAACCAGCCGTTTTCTTGCCGCTACCATAATCTCGCGGTTTTCGGGAAAATGGATTGCTGCAACAGCAGTTTTGTAATCCATTAATTGATATTTACTGCGCATATCACGGGGGATATAGTCCTCCTCCTCAGATAGACTTTTCAACGCTGCCTGCACTGCCTTTGCAATTGCATTGACAGACAGTCCTTTTGTTGTCGGATAAATAGGCGTCAGTCTATGCAGATTCTGCTGATATTCCCTTTGACTAATAATTTTGGGCTGCTCTAATGTAATTTTATTATTTTTTAATGACACACGCCCACGGAGAAGATACTGCTTGCCAGCCTGAAGACTATTTTTTACATAGGGCATATTGTAATAGACAGCATCACAAGCACCGCTTGCGTCCCGAACCCGCACTGTCGTAATCGACAGATTATTGCGGATATGCGGCAAATGCACGACATTCAGCACGGTTGCCCGAACACAGTGTACTTGATTTGCTTGTAATGCACCGATATTTACAATATCACGCCATTCCTCATAATCTCTAGGATAATGTGTAATTAAATCATGGATTGTAAAAATATTTAATTTATGGTACAGCGCCGCTGTTTTCTCGCCGATACCGCTGATTGCTGTAATCGCATCTGTTAATTGCATGGTTTCTTTCGCCCTTATTAAAAACGCAAAATATTAAACGCATATCCTGCCTTATCAAATCTATATTTTTCAATGCAGATTATTATTTTTATTCTGCGGAAACAATGTAAGCATAAATCGGTTGTCCTCCGAACTGTAATTCTACATCACAACCGTCAAACGTTTCTTTTATCCTGTCTGCAAGTGCCTGTGCCTGTGCCTCCTGAATAATATCACCATAATAAACACTAATCAGTTCATATGCATTTGCATTCATCATTTCCGAAATCATGGAGAACGCTACTTCCTGTAAATCCGTACCGACAGAAAGAATCCCTTTATCACCGATCCCCATAAAATCCCCTTGATGAATTTCTTTGTCATCAATTACAGTATCCCGCACGGCATATGTTACTTGTCCCGTCGCTACATTTGCTGCCTCCTGCGTCATAACGGCTTCGTTCTCCTCCACAGATACATCAGGGACATAATTAATAATCGCTGTAATTCCCTGTGGTACTGTTTTTGTAGGAATTACATAAATATTTTTATCCTTTGTCAACTGTTTTGCCTGATTTGCCGCAAGTATAATATTTTTGTTATTTGGGAATATAAAAATATTATCAGCATCAACCGTTTCAATTGCGTTCAACATATCTTCCGTACTCGGGTTCATTGTCTGACCACCTTCAATAATATAATCCACGCCCAGCGAACGGAATATCTCATTCATTCCCTCACCGATTGATACTGCAATAAAGCCTGTTTCCTTATGCTCTGCAATTGTCTGCGGCGTTTCAGTTTCTGCATTGCCGGCTACGGCTGCGGCATTAAGAATACCTTGTGACGGTTCTTTAGAGGGCAATTGTGTACTCTGCATCTGCTTTTCCATCATATCAGACACTTTTTCATCACGCTCCAAACGCATATTTTCAATAATAATCGTTGTTAGAGAACCGTAACGAAGCGCCTTTTGCATTGCAAGACCAGGATCATTTGTATGCACATGAACCTTAACAATTTCCTCATCTGCTACCACGACAATTGAATCGCCAATTGACGATAAATATTCTTTAAAATCCATCTCATGCTTTATGTTAAACGTCTTATTCAGCATAATTAAAAATTGTGTACAATAGCAGAATTTAATCTCCGCATTCGCCTGCGCTTCAATATTCGGCGACAATGCGCCCTTCTTCGCAGCAGGTTTCGGCATCACTTCAATTGTAAGGTCAAGTTCTTTTCCTAAATATGCATCCAGACAGCCCTTTAAAACCTCAACCAATCCTTGTCCGCCAGAGTCAACAACGCCTGCCTGTTTTAAAACCGGAAGCATATCCGGCGTCTGTGAAAGAACTACTTCCGCCTCTTTAATCACTTCCTTTAAAAACGTTTCTAAGTCCTTCTCGCCTGCAATTGCCAAATCGTTTGCTCTCTTTGCAGCGCCTTTTGCCACTGTTAGGATTGTACCCTCCTTAGGCTTCATAACAGCCTTATAAGCTGTTTCTACTGCCTTGTCGCAGGCAGATGCCAAAATCGCAACATTTAGTTCATCATATTCCCTTATCACCTTGGTAAATCCACGGAACAACTGTGACAAAATCACGCCCGAATTTCCCCGTGCCCCCCGCAGAGAACCAGAGGAAACTGCTTTTGCCAAAGTCATCATATCCAGATTTTCAACAGCGGCAACCTCTTTTGCAGCAGACATTATTGTCATACACATATTCGTACCCGTGTCGCCATCTGGAACAGGAAAGACATTTAACTCGTTAATCCATTCCTTTTTATGCTCTAAATTTTTTGCTCCGGCAAGAAACATCTTTGAAAACATCTTCGCATCGATTACATTTAAACCCACTTCAAGAATCCTCCTTAATCAATTACTCGAACGCCTTCAACAAAGATGTTGATTTTTTCGATTTCGAGCCCTGTAAAGTTTTCAACCTTGTATTTTACATTGTTAATTAAATTATCACAGACAGTAACGATACTAACACCATAGGCAACAATTACATGGAAATCCAAAATTAATTTATTATTTACAATGGTTGCCGATATTCCATGTGTAATACTGTCCTTCACAAGCAGCTTTACCAAGCCATCCTTCATATTTACCGAGGCCATCCCTACGATACCAAAGCACTCCACTGCAACACTGCCCGCATACTGCGCAATAACTTCGGGTGCGATAAGGATATTACCTAGATGAGTATTCATAGAACCTTTCATAGAAATCCTCCTTTTTTAACTATCAATATATCCACTGTTATTATAACCGCTTTTGGGAAAAAAAGAAACAATTTATTTGTTTTTGCAGGGTTCTTACCACTCATACGGCGTATTCTGGTATACATAGTAATCAAGCCAATTCGTATAAAGGTTATTGCTGTGTGAACGCCATTGCAAATTAGGCTTCTGGCTGGGGTCGTCGTTAGGATAATAGTTTCTAGGAATATGTATCGGCAGTCCCTTTGCTAAATCACGCTTGTACTCGGCATCTAATGTATACCGGTCATATTCTGGATGTCCGTTTACAAATATTTTCTTGCCATTTTCGGCATAGGCAAGAAATACACCTGCCTCGGCTGATTCTGCCAATACCGTAACTGCTTCGCACTGATGAATATCCTCAGAACGCGTTTCCGTATGGCGGCTGTGGGGAGCAAGAAATAGATCGTCAAAACCACGCACCAATGGCACTTTTCTGTTTTGCACTTTATGCCAATATAAACCGAACAACTTTTCAGGGAGCATATGTTTGGGAATCCCATAATAATGATATAATCCCGCCTGCGCACCCCAACAGATATGCAGTGTTGAAGTTACATTTATTTCTGCCCAATCCATAATTTCGCATACTTCTTCCCAGTAATCAACTTCCTCAAATGCAATATCCTCCACCGGCGCTCCTGTAATAATCAAACCGTCAAAACGTTTGCTTTGAATATCTGCAAATGTGCTGTAAAATCGGTTTAAATGATTTGCAGAAGTGTTTAGTGATACGTGGCTTGTCACCATTAAAAATGTTACATCCACCTGCAGCGGCGTATTAGACAGCGCACGCAGAAGCTGTAATTCTGTATCCTGTTTCACAGGCATTAGATTGAGAATGCAGACCTGCAGCGGGCGGATATCTTGGTGGCTCGCCCGCACCTCATCCATTACAAAGATATTTTCATTTTCCAATATTCCTTTTGCTGGCAAATCATTTTGTACTTTAATTGGCATAATAACTCCCCCATTCTAATGCATTTTTAATTCTGACTATCCGTTTCTAAATATTCTGTTATAAAGCTTTCCTCTGTAACAATAGGAATCCCCAGTTCCTTCGCCTTTTTATTCTTGGAGGAATTTGACGCAATATCATTATTAATCAGGCAGGTTGTTTTAGAAGTAACGCTTCCTGTTACTTTTCCGCCCATTTTTTCTATTAATTCTTTTAATTCATTTCTGCTGCCAAAATGCTCCAAACTTCCGGTAATTACAAATGCTTTTCCCGTTAATGTCTGTTCTTCTGTATTAATTTCCTCCTGCGCAATCACCAACTCTGTTAAAAGTTTGTCAAAGCGCGCACTGTTATCCTCGTCTGCAAAATAATCCTCAAATGCTTTGCCGATGACTTCACCAATTCCATCAATTTCGCTTAACTCCTCCGCCGTTGCCCTGCGCATCGCTTCCAAATCATAATTATAAAAACGGCAGATCACTTTTGCATTGGAAAGACCAATATTGGCAATTCCCAAACTGTATATTAATTTCGGCAGCGTCACAGTCCTTGCCGCATTAATGCTGTCAATCAGCTTAACATAAGACCTTTTGCCAAAACCCTCCATGGTAACAATTTCCTCTTGATAACGATCCAAGTGAAAAATATCCTGATACTCATGGATAAAGCCCTTTGCAATAAATTTTTCCAACGTTGCCTCTGAAAGCCCATCAATATTCATTGCATCACGGCTGACAAACAATGTAAACGATTTAATTTTTTTTGCGTCGCAATGTGGATTGGTACAATATAATGACTGCACCTCATTCACGGCTTTTATCTGCGTTGCGCCTTGACAAACTGGACAAATCTTAGGGATTTCAATACTGTCGCTTCTTGTTAAATTCTCTGCAATCTGCGGAATAATCATATTTGCCTTATACACGGTAATCGTATCACCAATACCAAGTTTTAACCCTTTTAGAATACTAATATTATGGACTGACGCACGGCTTACCGTAGTTCCCTCTAGTTCCACGGGTGCAAAAATCGCTACGGGATTAATTAATCCCGTGCGGCTTGGACTCCACTCAATCTCTAAAAGCGTCGTTTCTCTTGTTTCATCCGCCCATTTAAACGCAATCGAATCTCTTGGAAACTTTGATGTTCTTCCCAAAGAGCGTCCATATGCAATATCATCATAGATTAACACGAGTCCATCTGATGGCACTTCATAGGTCTGAATACGCTCCTCATAAGCCGCTACTGCGTCAACTATGGAATTTTCGTCCACTCTAACATAATCCACCACTTCAAAACCTTGTTCTTTTAAAAAGGCAAACTGTTTCTCACGCGAATTTTCAAAATCGACATTTTCCGCCGTAACCAGTGTAAATGCAAAAAACCGCACATTTCGCTCTGCGGTTATCTGATTATTTAATTGTCTTACAGAACCAGAACAAAGATTTCTAGGATTTTTGTAGCGCGCGTCCACATCCTCAATCCGACTGTTAATCGCATCAAAATCCTTGTATGTGATAACCGCCTCGCCCCTTAGAACCAACTCGCCTTGGTATGGGATTTGCAGCGGAAGATTTTTAAATACCTTTGCATTATTGGTAATTACTTCCCCCACTTCACCATTTCCGCGCGTAACAGCTTTTACCAGTTTTCCACTTTGATAGGTTAAAACAATTGTCAGCCCGTCCAGCTTCCAGCTTAACAGACCATCCTTTCCATTCAGCCAGTTTTTTAATTCTTCCCGTTCCTTTGTTTTATCAAGGGAAAGCATAGGACTTTCATGCGCCTCCTTAGGAAGTTCGTCCACAGCTTCATATCCTACTGTAATTGTAGGACTTCCTGTAAGCACCATTCCTGTTTCTTTTTCCAGCACTTGTAATTCCTCATATAGCGCATCATATTCACGATTGCTCATAATCTCCCTATCCTCAGCATAATAAGCTTTGGATGCTTCGCGAAGTATCTCTGTTAATTCCTTCATTCTATGTATTGAATCTGCTTTATTTGCTACTATAGCACTTTCCATAAAAATCCTCCCTTTTATAATCCACATATCTGATACAGTTTCTCACGTTCTGTGCCGACAATTTCACGGTAAGCACCACGCTTTAACCCGTCAAGCGTAATATTAAGCACACGCACTCTGATAAGCGACCGTATCTGATAACCAAAAACTGCGCACATCCGTCTTATCTGCCGATTTAATCCCTGTGTTAATATTATTCGGAATGTATATTTGCCAAGCAGTTCTACTGCACACTGCCGTGTTGTCTGTTCAAGATCCGGCAAATATACCCCACTACTCATCCTTTTTAAAAAAGTTTCTGTAATCTCCTTATCTACTTTGACAATATACTCTTTTTCATGGCACTGACTGCCCTTCATCATATACTGTATCAAGTCCCCGTCATTGGTCATAATCATAAGCCCCTCCGACTCCTTATCAAGACGCCCCGCATAAGTCAGCCTGACAGGATACTGCAGCGCGTCAACAATTGTCTTCTGCGCATATTTATCTCGTTCTGTACAGGTAACGCCTGCGGGCTTATAATAAGCAAGCACTACCTTATCCGATGCAGGATGGACAATTTTCCCGTTCACGGTTACAATATCCTGTTCTTTGACTTGTACTCCAAAACGTGCAGTCTGGTGGTTCACTTCCACCACACCCGTTTCAATTAATTTATCTGCATCTCTGCGCGAACAAACGCCGCACTCTGCAAGGTACTTATTTAACCTTGTCATATGGTAAATTCCTCCAAAATATAATCAAAGAAATTGTTTTAGACGGTTAATGCATTTTTCTTCAAAATCCATTAATTCCTTGGCAATCTCCATTGAAGTGTTACAAAAATCCTTGTGATGGTTTATAGATTTCCACATACTTGTCAAACCACGGTTGCTTCCCTGTATCATAAGCTCTGCTAATTTTCCAGTGCTGCAATTGGTCAGCGTATTCATATGAATCGCACCACCAAGCATCATATCCTCCATTGCACTCTTATGATATTCTTCCGCCTTCTCTGCCTGAAGCTTATCCGTTGCTTTATTTTGTATTACAGAATAAAGAAGCCGCTCTTTGGACAGTTCATGGGATAGTTCGTCATTATGAACCTTTTCTGATATGGTATCAATCGCTTTTAATGCCATTCCTGTGTTTTTCTGTACTTCTTTCAATATTTCCTGATCATCTTTTTTCATGGATAAACGCCTGCTCCTTTCCTATTATCAAAAGATAGCTTTAGTTTATCCTATTTAAAACAGCTTATGCGTAAAAATACAAGGAAAGCCCATGCAACTATTGTTACATGGGTTCGCCCTTCTATTACCACTATACTTACTATTTATTAATTGAAAAATTCTGCCTTTACATATCCTTGCTGACCATTATAGCTGATCTTATACCACTCGCCCAAATCTTCCAAAACATCATATGTAACACCTGCTTGGGCTGTTCCGATCTTATCCGCTTCTTGATTCGGTGCATTACGAACATTTACATTAGTCGTTGCCATTGCCTTCTTTGTTGCTGCAGCATCACCCTCTCCTTGTACTGGTTCATCTGCTGCCGGCTCCTGTGTGGAAACCACCTCTAAATAATCGCTTTTAATATAGGCTTCTCTTCCTTCAAAAATCACCTTGCTCCAGCCATTAATCCGTTCCTCTGTCCGTGTAAGTTCTGTACCAATTTCAATACGGCCAATTTTATCTGCCATTTCACTATCAGATGAACGTACATTTACTGTGGATGTAGCTTTAACAATTTGATTTACCGCCTGATTCTGCGGCAGTTCCTCCTGCTGTGATTCTCCTGCTGCGGGCTGCTCGCCAGCTTCTGTATCTGGCGTCGTTTCTGAATTGGTTTCTTCTGTATTAGAACTATCTGCGTTAGAAGTATCTGCAATAGAAGTATCTTCTTGAGGCTGTGTTTCCATATTTGCAAGCTCCTGCCCTAATGCAATCTCCATCTGCTGCGGCAGTTCTGTCAAAAACGTATTTAAACTTTCATCTGCCTTCACGGCTTCCTGATACTTTACATCAACACGCTGAAATAAATCCTTTACATCATCTTGCACTGTTACAAGTTTTAGCGCCGCATCAATATTTTCATCCATTTCACCATCTATTACCATTTTCCCTTTCCCATTGGTATAGACATAAAATGCAATTAATCCTGGGCCTTTTGTATCTATATCCTTGATTTTCACTTCATAGGAAACATATACAAAATAGGAATTTTCTTCTAATCCTTTCTTGGTATAGCACGTAATATTGTCATAAGATTCAATAAACTCACTCTTCTTCTGATATGTCATAAGTTCGATATCAGTTGTGCTATCCTTTAACGTCTTTACTGTTTCGATATCACCGTCTGCCAGTGCCTGATAAAACGCCGTCATCAAAGCATTTACATCTTCATGTGCATTTACTTCTAATGCATCCTCTGTGACTTCCACTGCTGCTGATTCTTTTGCTTCTTGTGTTTCCTGCTCCATTGGCATAATTGCTGCGCTGGAATCCTTGTCCCTCTTTGCATTTACAAAAGAGATTACGGTTGCGACAACAAGCACGCACGCTGCAACTGGTAGCAAAACTTTTAACGCTGTAACTGCCATCACCTTAATATCCATTGATGACGCAGATTTCACTTTATTGCCAACGACTGCTACCTTATCCAGTTCACGTTTGCGCCTTTTCTTGCGGACTTCCTCAAGCCTTGTATCAAAATCTGGTCTTGTATCAACCTTTGTTTGTACAGGCGGCTGTTCTGGTTTATTCTCGTTTTCTGTGCCTGCATCTGTATTTAATACTTGCGTCTGAGCGGATTGCTCTACTGCGCCCGTATCCACACTGACGTTCTCATTTTCTTTCTTATTTGTTTCTTGGGCAACCGTTTCTTCTACATTTTCCTTAAATCTTGGCTCCTGCCTTACTTCTTTGAAATCAACAATTTTCTTATCTTTCTGCTTATTTTTTGGTATGTTGTTTTTTTTCTTATTATTATCCATCTTATACCCCATTCTATGCCGCACATCTCATTTCCAAGCGGCAAAATATAATACCATTCAACAAATCTAATGATAACGGTATTCTCAACTCAACAATCCCTATGGAAACGCTGTAGACAAAAAAATTTTAAAAAGATGTAACAAGAATGCACCCGGCAGGAATCGAACCTGCATTAAAGGCGTCGGAGGCCTCCGTTCTATCCATTAGACTACGGGTGCTGAAAGGATTATGCTTGTAATATTAACACACTTCATTTGATTTGTCCATACTTAAATAATGGTTATTCATTTTTATCATCTGGTATTTTCTAACAATTTCACCAAAATATGGCAGAATATATTGTCTATTATACTTTATCTATTATATTTTTCAACAAGTTCATCAAAAAGCAGCAGTTGGCGCTGCAAGTCCTCATATGCCTGCCTGTTATTGTGCTCCAGATCATCAATAAAATGAAACAACTTGTCCTGAAGTTTATAGTGCTCCCTTGCGTCTACCCGATATGTATTGGCAATCCTAATAATTTTATCCAAATATTTCATAATCTGCCGCTCGTTGTTTTTCTTCAATGCATTCTGCAGCAGTTCCATATTATCCACTTCCGGCGAGTCCGTAATCTTTGCAAAAGTATTAGCTCCTATTGCGTAATAATCCTCTCCAACTTGATAAAAAAAGCTTTTTGTCTTGTACAAACTTTCCTTAAAATTGCTCATATGTGCTCCCATCTGTGCGCATCAAACTGTATGCATTTAGGGAGAATATATCCCCCTGCCTGCACAACACTTATGATTCTATCACTATTAAAGTAATTTGTCACGTATTTTTTGTAAAAATTTTTATATTTCTCGCAGCCGTTCCACAATCGACTTTTTCGCCATTGTTCGATATGTCATCAGCGGCAGCAGAAATCCCAATAGAGCAAACAGTGGTACTGCCAGCAATATTGCTACTATCGTAAATCGGTAGGAAAAGAACCAAAACATACTGCCTAGTACCTTTCCAATCAATGGGCCTGTAACAATACTCATGATCAAAGACACTGCTACAGAACCCAATGCATAAAATAGTCCTTCTATTACCAACATTGTCTTTAACTGTTTTCCTGTCATGCCAACGGACTGCAACACGGCAAATTCATGGATTCTCGTATAAATTCCGGTAAGTATCGCGTTAAAAAAATTTAGCACGCCGACCAACCCGACGATAAAAACAAGAATGCCCCCTACAATTAAAAATGTATTTTTCAAAGATTGAAAGTTTTTTTCATAGGTTTCCCTGCTCTCATAATCGCAATCTGAACAAACATTCTGTGTGTAATCTGCGATAAATGCATCCATGTTTTCTTTTGCTGCATCTTCCACATCAAACGCATAGTACATCACACCGTCCGTTCCGGTTTCTCTAATAAAAGTTTCTGCTCCCATTATAAATTCGTCATCTCCATAATAACGATAACTCATATTTGAAGGCAATAAAACCGTAGCAGCAACTTCGTACTCTGCGTCACGGTATTCTATCGATCGCGTCTTATATACAACATTTGTTAAATCGTCCGAATCTTGATAAACTTCCTGTGTCCATGGATTATAAAATTCATACTTCTCTGTGTACCGCAGTTTTACCTTATCTCCAACCTCCGCCCAGTTACTATCCGGAATTATATTTTCATAATCATCTGGCATATACACCGCTGCAACATAATTTCCACCTGTGTAAAGCTTAGAAATATCACCGGAAATCACTTGTAACTTCTCCAAACAAAATGTTTCCATACCATAAAGTCTTACACTTGTCTGCAAAAGCCCGTTTTCCCTCTCTGCCATAAAAAGCAATGACTCCAATTCTTCTTCTCCCAGTCCTGCAAACCGTGAAATTTTTCCCTTGCGAAAATCCTCCTCTGTAACGAATTCACTAACATTCCATCGTGTCTGACCATATGTTCGTCCATCCTTTACAATGCCCCTCTGCTTGGCTATCTCCTGTATTACCTCCTCTGGCAATGCGTTTTCCGGTCTGCGAAACCCTGCCTGCACTTGAAAATAGGAGGCATCTGCCAGAATATAATCAGAAACTACCTTTCTTAAATATTTATCCATATCAAACCCATTTGTAAAGACAACTGTAATCTGCAAAAGCACAACTGCCAGCGACAAAGAAAGCATTGTAACTACCGTTTTTCCCCTGTCCCTTCCAAGATTTGCAAATGCCATATGCTCAAGAGAAGCCCATTTTCTAGGCTTTATCTGCCTTTTAATACTAAATATTTGTTTGTATTCCATCTTTTTTCCCACAAAGCGCAATGCTTCAATGGCTGTAACTTTACCCGCAATTTTTGCTGGTTTTCGACAGGAAATCATCACCGTTGCAAACGCAAACACAGCGGAAATAATAAAAATCCACGGATTCACCAAAATATGTTCTATCTGCCGTTGCTGAAATGTTTCCAATATCATTGGCGTTAGAATTACACCAATTCCATACCCTGCTGCCAACCCTATCGGAATCCCGATACAAGAAAGCACAATCGCCTGCATCCAAACGATACGCCGTATCTGCCTAGCTGTTGTTCCGATTGTTTTCAGCAACCCATAGGAACGGATATCATTTGATATAGAAATTTTAAATACATTGTAAATAATCAGATACCCTGTAAAAATAATTAACAGCAGCGCCGCCGCAAGCGATAAAACCGTTCCACTATCCATATTGGCAAAAAGCTGCGAGGAAACATACCCCCAGTTAACACCTGTTGCAATAAAATTTTCCTTTCCTAATTCATTATTTGTATGATACCCGTAACGGCTTAGCAATGTTTCGATATTTTCTGCGATATGCATAGAATTTGGAAACATTATTTCCATTGTATATGTTCCTGTAATTCCATCTTTCCCCTCTGTACCCAAATCCGTAAAAATACGTTCTGCACGGCTTTTCGGTATTAATACATGACTCGCAATGGAAACAGAATCATATTCCCACCATCCACAAAGTGTAAATGTTTGTGTGGTCTTCGTGCCGTCCACATCAAATGTTATCGTAAATTCCGCTCCCAGCTTGGGCGTTACTCCCAAAAGTTCCAAAACCCTTGTATCCGTTGCTGCCTCGTTGGTATCTTCTTTGGGAAGCCGCCCTTCCTTTGGTACTGCAAACAGCCATTGTGCTTCATTGGCATCTGTGTAGCTGATTTCCACGTGCGATTTGTGAAACGGCTTCTCCTTCGGCATTCCCACAAAAATCCGCAAACCATATGCCTTAATCAGCGAATCGCCCGCAAACAGATCTACCTGCTCCCTTGTCAAATATTTCAAAGAACCATGCGCATATCCACCCACCTGCCTGAAATTCGACTGCTCAAAACTATACGCAAACGACAATGCAATCGTAAATAACGCTGTAAACAGCACTGCCGTCAAAGCAATCGCTGTCACCGCCACACGGTTGCGCACTCTCGCTGCCCGCATACTCCTAAAACTTAACTTTCTCATCACATTTCCATTTGAAACTCTCATAACTCCTCCCGCTTCTATATACAACAATCATAGCCCCATTCTTTATAGAAAAAACACACCCTCTACCCCCCACACATCACCACAAACCAACACACGAAACCATTCTATAGAAAGAATGCCGCCCTGCGTTCTTCTCGTATGAAATTTAGAACTTCTTAACTTTGCATCCTATAGCACAAAGTCATTAGATCTACTTTTCACACTCCCATCCTCAATCCGTACAATTCTATCTGCCAACTGCGCGATTTCTTCGTTATGTGTAATCATCACCATTGTCTGTGCAAATTTCTGACTGGAAATTTTTAAAAGTCCCAACACGTCTTGGCTTGTTTTGCTGTCAAGGTTTCCCGTTGGTTCATCTGCTAAAATAATCGCCGGCTTTGCCGCAAGTGCCCTTGCAATTGCTACACGCTGCTGCTGTCCCCCTGATAAATTATTAGGAAGGTTTTGCAGCTTGTTTGTTAATCCAAGTGTTGTAATAATGCTCTCAATATATTTTTCATCCGGCGTTTCCCCGTCAAGCTGGATTGGCAGCACAATATTCTCATACACATTTAACACTGGAACTAAATTGTAGTTTTGAAATACAAAACCTATTTTTCTACGCCGAAAGATAGTCAATGCTTCATCTTTTAATGCAAAAATATCTTTTCCGTCAATTATCACACTTCCGCTTGTAGGTCTGTCAAGTCCTCCAAGCATATGTAGCAGCGTAGACTTTCCGCTTCCGCTCGTACCTACAATTGCCACAAATTCCCCCTGTTCCACACAAAAATCTACGCCGTCAAGCGCACGAACCAGATTCTCGCCGCTGCCGTATTCCTTCCTTAATCCCTTCGCTGATAAAATCACCATATAAGCCTCCATTCTTCGTCTGTTTTTGTTTATAATCCAATAAAAACTACTTTTTTCTACAGTACCAATCTTATCATAAAAATCTTTCCATATTCTTTCCATTTGCAAAACAATTCTTACAGTTTTGTCATTTTTGATCTGAGTATTAAGTTTCAATAGATTTGCTAATGTAAAAGTGATATGATATTTAGTAAAGAATTGTTAATAAATTACTTATGACAATTACTTGTCTAAATGTCCATCTGCTGCATTAGATAATCTCGACATAAGACATTGCTCTTTATGCCTTTGCCTCCTATGCCTGCGATTTTCTTCTGATTACAAAGTAATTTGTATATGAGCATTTGTTCGATGCACTTGTCACAAGTAATTTCTGAACAGTTTCTTAGGATTTCAAATACAATCATTGAAAGAACAAAAATATGCTTATTAGAATGGCAAATAATGGTGATATTGAACAGCTACGGCGTTTGTATTCTGAATTAAAACATGACAGTGTAATATATCAGCCAGAACATTTCGTAATAAGCCATCGAAGTGATAGTTTTTTAACTCAATATTTGAAAGTGATTATCAAGATATTCTAGTACAGCGTTGCCTAAATAACAGTGAAAAACAGTGCCTGATACTTGTGACAGGACAAGGCGGCAATGCGGTGGCATTGTTGACTTACAGTAATGTAGGACTTGTGCAAATAGCAGGTGCTGTATTCACTGTTATTTGCGCAATGCTGTACTAGTAGCCAATTCTAACGGATATGGAAAAAGAAAAGGCGCAGATTTTATTCGGACTCAGGTTTTCCCGCAAAATACGGACGGCATAAGATTTTACGAAAAAAATGGCTTCTGTGAGATGAGGGAAACGATCGAGAGTCCACTTTAATGCCCATATATTCTATACTTATGAGCGATTAAATTTTCCTTTCTGTATAGCGCGTATTGCCCGCTTATGCAATATGGGCTGTGCAGAAATTGGAAAATCTTAATCTCCATGCCACTTTAGCGGCTCAAATAGATATGAAAAACGCTGTCCTTCGCGTTTTTTCTGTGTGAAACTTAATGGGGCTGTCGCAATAAGCTTTGATGCTACCAGATATGGTATAAATCTTAGCACAGAGTTAGAATATCTTGTGTTCGTTTGTCTTAATGCGACAGCCCCATTTTTCACACTAATGGTCGTCAGTATAATGAAAGAGAACAGGAAGATATACAGAAAACACAGAGCCTTCTCCCAACTTTGACTGCACCTTAATATACCCTCCTTCTTCCATAATAATTTCTCGTGCTAAATAAAGCCCTATGCCTACACCGCTTTTTTGGCTGACACGTTTGGAACGGTAAAACCGCGCAAAAATCTGCGCCTGTTCTTCTTCGGCAATCCCCATCCCTGTGTCAGCAATTTCGATACAGCAAAACATTTCATAGGGTTTTATGCGAAGTGTTATACTGCCTTGATTCGTATATTTTATCGCATTATCCACAATATTTCCAATCGCTTCGATTGTCCATTTCTCGTCGAAAAACGCAATCAATCTCTGCGGCAAAGTAATACCCTTCTCCGCTTTCTGTTTTTCTGTTTTATTACTTTCTATAGTATTTTCTTCTATAATATTTTCTTCCATAATATTACTTTCTATACTATTTTCTTCTATAACATTACTTTCTATACTATTTTTTTCCATAGTATTTCCTTCTATAATATTCCCTTCTATCTTACATATAAAATCCAGTCCCTTTTCTATGGCGATCTGATAGTATTGCGCTCTTATTTTTTGAATTATTTCCCTTACATCTGACTGTATGGGATGTACCTTTATAATACCTGCTTCAAGGCGCGACATTTTCACAAGCGCCGCAATAAGAAACTGCAGTTTCTGTGCCTGTTCGTTCATTGCTTCCACACAGGAGGCACTGTCGCTGCTTAAATTCTGTTCTTTTAAAAGTTCACCATATAGTAAAATATTGGAAATTGGCGTTTTCGTCTGATGCGAAATATCGGCGATTAATGTCCGTATCTGATTGCGTTCCGCCTCAACTTTGCGCGCCGATATCTGCGAAGCACTTAAATATTTTCCCATTTTGCACTCCACTGCGGAATACCGTGATTCATCAAATACTGTTTCATTAAAATTTCCCGCAATCGCACGGTCAAGCATACGGTTTAGGGAATTTAAAATTTGAATTGTGTGGCAGCGGTATAAAAGTATCACAAAAATAGAAAGCGAAATTACGATAAGTACAAACGGAATAGAAAATCCATTTATTTTCATATTTAATGCAAGACTCCTTCCTATTCTAATTCCAGATTCTGCCACAAATACCCAATCCCATATACTGTCTTAATATACCGATGCGCAGAAAGTTTATCGCGCAGGCGCTTCATAGATACGGACAGGGCATTCTCGTCTACATATTCCGCTCCATCCGTCCAGATATAATCAATTAATGCCGAACGGCTAACCGTATTTCCCTTATTTTCTATTAAATAGTATAATAGTTTCTGCTCTGTCTTGCTTAATTCTATTGGATTTCCATTATAAGAAAATTCCATTTTTTCAAAATCAAAGCAATAGCCATCAATTCTTATGGCAGTCTGTTTTGCCGGATATGCGTTTTTGCGTAGCTGTGTATTCACCCGCGCCCGCAATACCGCCAAGCTAAACGGTTTCGTAATATAATCGTCTGCACCTGCTTCCAATCCCGCAACAATATCCATTTCCAAATCGTTTGCAGTCAGCATAATTACTGGTATATTCTGCACTTGTTTTAGTTCCGGCAGGAAGTCAAAGCCGTTTCCATCAGGAAGGTTAATATCAAGAATTACAAGTGCGTATTGCTCCTGTGCCAGTTTTTGTCTTGCTTTGCGCAAGGAGTCGCAGCTTTCTGCCGTAATTTCCTGTGTGGCAAGCGCGCGGCATAAACCATTCGCAAGCGCAATATCATCTTCTATAATTAAGAGTTTTTTTGTCATTTTTATTTTCCTTCTTAATCGTGAGTATAAAACTACAATGAGATCCAATAACGTTGCTCAATATGTCCATTATCTTCTATTTCATTTTCCAACACGCCGCCATTATTTATAATTGGATTGTTCGCATCCTTTTTTGTTTCAAGATTTATTCGATAGGCATCAAAATCATGAAAATCACTTTCCCATATTCTCCACGGCGATATATCTGTGTGATTTACAATAATATCATTCTTCCATTCTGTCAACATCTCAAATAGCTGTTCCTTATATTCATTGGTTAAATGAACAAGTTCAATATTCATATTATCTCCTTCCTTGGCAAACCGGCAAATAATTATTTGAAATTCTTTTCAATGTTCTCTTAGATTCATAGTTTTATCTCATTACATCCTGCACCTTTGCACACTCTTCACAACGCCCCAATTTATCTAATGACATTTTATGAAATATCCTTGTTAATTCTTTATAAATTACTTTGTTTTCTGCCATAGCATTCCAAAAATCACTTTGCTCAATTACGGGGCTATAACCTTGATGCCCGCAGACTGCACAAGTATTAATATACTTTTTGGCAGATGAATTCCAATTTTCTATATATAATGAATAGCCTCGCTTTGTATGTTTACTGTGTGACATTCTTCATTTCCTTTACTTTTATTGTTTTACATAAAACATTCTACTATTTGATACATTTTAATTACTACATTTTCTTACTTGTTTATATTTTATTCTCTATTTGCATTCATTGAGCAAAATTTTAACCTATCTTGTATTTCATCTCTCACATTATTATATTTTTTGTATACATTCTTCAAAGTATTTTCTATCTCCGAATAACTTAACATATCTTTTTGCCTCATTCATATATTATACTTATTTTTTATTATATCAGTTTACCACTTTTCCTGTTTACATAGTTCCTTAACATCATTAATTTTATCATATATGTACAGACAATTCTATAGATTTTAAAAACTGAATGCGCAACTCTTTCATAAAATGTTACAATTCGCACCAACGCCAGATTTTGCAACAATTTACGAACATTCGGTGTGA